>JBKHJK010000179.1:0-5426 GCA_046538215.1 Armatimonadota bacterium | reverse complement strand
GACTTACACAGTCGGTGATCTGACCACCTCCGGCGGCGCTGTAATTCCCCGGCGCCGTCTTCAGCTATTCCAGATGCTTCCGCTAAAACACGGGCAGCGGTGTATTGCCGATGCACTCAGCCCCCTGACCTATGGGACAGTCGAGGCCAGCAAAGATCGCAATTCAGTTCTGTGGGTTGAAATAGCGGTCCCTGCCGCTGCAGCGCCCGGCGTGTATTCGGGGGCCGTTGATTTCTACGCAGGGGACCGCCGCGTTGATACGGTTCCGTTCGCTCTGGAGATAGAACCATCGCGCCTGCAGGCAGAGGGACAGATGGAGCTGAATGTCTGGCAGAGCTGGTCGGCGGTGGCAAAGTACCACGACCTGGAGCCATTTTCACAGCAGTGGTGGAAAACGGTGGATGCGTATCTGAGGCTGCTGGGCGGGATTGGCCAGGATGTGGTGCAGGTCGGGCGCCAGTATGTCACATTCCGGAGAGTGGCGGAGGGTGAATACCAGTTCGACTTCAGCAACTTCGACCGCTACGTCCGGCTGTGTGCTGATGTGGGCATTGACGGCCCGATCGAATATCTGGCCATGATGAACACCGCCGGACCCACCAGCGTTTTCTTCAGGGATGAGACGGGCGCGCTCGTCAGCATAGACGCTGAACCGGGCGATGAAATGTATGACGAGGTATGGTTGGCATTTCTGCGCTTGCTGGTGCGGCACTGCGAGAAACAGGGGTGGAAAGGGCGCCTGCGTATTTTCATCGCCGACCGTCCCCAACAGCAGCACGCCGACCGCTTTATGCATGCAGCGAGCCTGGTGCAAAGAACCGATGAAAGTCTCCGGACCGGCGCGACCTTCGACGACGCGGCAGTGGCGGAAAGTCTCCAATCATCGGTGGATCGCATGGTGGTCCCACTGTACGCTTCAGATCCACGTATGGCGACATTTATCGAGCAGAGTATCGCACAGGGGGCGGCTCCGGGGTGCTATTTTCATGAGACGGGCGCCGGTAGTGGCGACATTGCTGAGAAGACCATGTATGACGTGGCGACCGATGCGAGCAACAGAGGCTTTTCAGGCCTGCTTTTGAGCAACTTCGCGCGATGGCCGGACGATCTGGCGCAGACAGCGGACGGGTACGAGAGTGCGGCGAAGATGAACGCTCTGGTGTATCCATCGGACACGGGCCCGCGCTCATCGGTGCAACTTCAACGTCTCATGCTGGGCCTGCAGACCGCTGTGGCACGGCATTCCTCCGGTTCACAGAAGAAATGACTGCATCGAACTGCCGGCAGAACCACAGCAGCCGGCCAGGCCGCCCTTGCTCTATCACCGATTCTTGCATACACTAAGACCTCGGTATATGGCGTATTGTTGTGGAAAAAGCACCGAATTGTGGAAAACTGGGGCTATTTTTCTTCCACAGACATGACGGTGCGTGCTCATCGGGCGTTGAAGAAATGTGCCTACGAGTGTTACCACGGATATCCACAAAAATCGGCCATTTTTCCACACCGGTGACCACCAGATGTGGAGAAGCTGTGGAAAACCGGCAAAGGCGGGCATCCCCCGACAGGAATGAATGAATCAACGCAGGACCAGGAAATCGTGAAAGGTACCGTCAAGAAGATCGTGTACCACAACTCCCAAAACGGGTACACGGTTCTATCCATAGAAGCCGATTCCGACACCATGACCGCGGTCGGCAACACTCTCGGGGTTGTGGTGGGCGAAGATCTGCGTATGTACGGCAGATGGGTGCATAATAGCAAATACGGGCAGCAGTTCGAATTTGACAGTTACGACATGGTGCGTCCCACAACGGAGGATGCCATCGTCCAGTATTTGAGTTCAGACCTGGTGGACGGCATCGGACCGGCGCTGGCCCGGCGGCTTGTTGATAAGTTTGGAACCGACACGCTGGACATCCTCGACCGCCAGCCCGAGCGACTGAATGAAGTGGACGGGATCGGGAAAACAAGAGCACGGGCTCTGAGAGAGGCCTGGCAGGAAAGCCAGGACGTGCATCGCATCATGGTCTTTTTGCAGGACCACGGACTGGGGCCGGGTATGGCCGCCAGGATTTACGAGCACTACGGAAGCCGCTCGATGGCGGTGGTGGAACAGGAGCCGTACCGCCTGGCACAGGAAGTGTGGGGGATCGGCTTCCATACCGCCGACAAAATCGCCCGTGCAGAGGGCATTGCCGAGGACGATCCAGCACGGCTGGCAGCCGGGCTGGCTCATTCACTGCAAAGAGCGCGCGATGAGGGCCATTTCTATCTGCCGCGCGAGCAGATTCTTCGGTCCTCACAGGGATTGCTGCAGGTGGACGAAGAGCTCATTGAAAGTGCTCTACAGGCGGCTGTGCGCGACGGCGAGCTTGAGCTGGAGCTGTATGAGCAGGAGGCCGCCTGTTACCTGCCGGGACTGCTTTGTATTGAGAAGGATGTGGCCACACAACTGCTGCAACTGAACAGCGCTCAAATAGAGCAGGGACCGGGGGTGGAATACCTGCAGCGCTGGGTTGACAAACGCTCTGAAATGGGCGGAACGCCGCTGACAGATGAGCAGATATCGGCGATGCACATGGCGTTGTGTGAGCCGGTTTCGATTATCACCGGTGGGCCCGGAACCGGGAAGACGACCATCACCCGGGCCATCTGCGATGCGGCCGACACCATGGGCTGGAGCCTCGCCCTGTGCAGCCCCACCGGCCGGGCGGCAAAGCGCCTGTCACAACTCGCCGGCAAACCCGCCAGCACCATCCATCGCCTGCTGGCGTATGATCCCCGCACGCGGTCGTTCAGGCATAACGAAGAGGACCCGCTTCTGGCAGATTTGATTATCGTTGACGAAAGCAGCATGGTTGACGTGATACTGGCCAACGATCTTCTGAAGGCCGTGGAGCCCGGGACGCGCATTGTCTTTATCGGCGACGCTGACCAGCTTCCCAGTGTCGGTCCCGGTGCCTTCTTCCAGGATATCGTGGCTTCCAAAGCGTTCGCCACCTGTCGGCTGCAGCAGGTATTCCGCCAGGAAGAAGGTGGCGAGATCGTCCGCAACGCCCACCGCATCCGCGGGGGTAAATTCCCGCAATTTACTGCCGGCAACGAATGGGCGGGCGAAGACACGGTATTCATGGAGCGAGAGACCGCCCGGGAGGTCGCCGATGCCGTGGTCCGGGTGGTCACATCCGGCCTGCCGAGCCTCGGGTATGACCATGATGATGTGGAGGTTCTCACACCGATGCACCGCGGCCCGGCCGGTGTGACGGCCCTGAACGAACGGCTGCAGGAGCAGATCAATCCACCGGCGTCCGGCAGACGGGAAATGTCGGTCGGCAGACAGACGTTTCGTGAAGGTGATCGCCTGCTGCAGACGGTCAACAACTACGATAAGATGGTTTTTAACGGTGATATCGGGCGGCTGCACGAGATCAATCACGAAACAAACACCTTTGTGGTCGAGTTCGACGAGGAGCCGGTAGCGTACGAGTTCCATGAGGCCGACGAATTGAAGCTGGCCTACGCACTGACGGTTCACAAGTCCCAGGGCAGCGAATATCCGGTCGTGGTGATGGTTTTTCACAGCTCAAATTACATCATGCTGCGGCGGAATCTGCTGTACACCGCACTGACGCGGGCGAAGAAGATGGCCGTGGCTGTTGGCGATAAGAAGGGTCTGTGGACGGCCGTCAGACGCAGCGATACCCGGTCGCGATACACGCGCCTGGAGGATCGGCTGCGGCGAAATTTGCCGATCACATGACGGGAGACGGATATGACTGAGACGGAGACGAAGCGCGAGAAGGCAGCCTGTCTGCTTGAAGAGCTTGCCGAGGGCAAAAAAGATTTAAATGAAGTCCGGCGGGACTGGCCGGGCAAGAGTGACGATATCATGCTGGACGCGGTCCTGCGGCGGGTTTCGGAATACCATAACCTCGCGGAAGCCTTTGACGAAGATGAGCAGGCCGCAGAGCACAGCGAAACACTCATGCAGCGCTGCATTCACTTCCTGAAGTCGGATACCTCCTACGAGTGGCCTCCCATGCCCTCGCAGAATCATACCATTTCCACGCTCAGAGCGATCGGCCTGTTCGTGATAGTCGGCTGGCTCGTGGCGTTCATGGGGATGTTTATGTCTGTCGCCTTCATCGTCGCAGGGGCCCTGTTTTTGATCTCCTACGTCCTGCAGCGGCGCAGCAAGGCCGAGTTTGAGGCCGCCGGCGACCTAAAACAGTGGCCCTTCATCAGCCAACAGCAGCGCAGGGAGCAATCCGAGAAGACCAAAGCGGCGACGTGACAGTATCCCGGCCGACAAATATCCTGCAACATGATATGTTGTTGATTTAACGTGCAACGCCCCGTATAATCTGGTCAATCCTTGAAAGGGGCACTTGCCATGACAGATCTCCAGGACACCGTGGGTAATGCCAGGGAACTTCTCGCAACGAATCGAATCCCCAATGAACGCGCTGTAGATATTTCTGTGGTTCAGCCCATTCTTCGCGCATTGGGGTGGGATCCGACGCGAATTGAGGAAATGTATCCCGAGTATTCGGTCGGTGGCGGACGGGTGGACTGGGCATTGTGCCAGGATGAAGCCCCGTGTTTATTCCTGGAGGAAAAGGCTCCTGACCAGGGACTCGGTGCGCACGAAGAACAGCTTCTGCAATACTCGTTCGCGCAGGGCATTCCGCTTGCTGTCCTGACCAATGGTAACGAATGGTGGCTTTATCTGCCGCTGGAAGAAGGGAACTGGGCGGCACGGAAGTTCGCCGTCATTGATCTGCAGAACCAGCCGCCGGAACATGTGTGTCATTTGCTTGACACATACCTTGCAAAAGATGCAGTGTGGAGTGGAGACGCAAAAGATACTGCAAAGAAAAAGTTTGCCGAAGCGCAGGAGCAGAAACGAATCCGCGAACAATTGCCAGGGATCATCAACGATCTTCTGATCTCACCGTCTGAGTTTATCATTGAGGTGTTCCAGACCGAGGCACAGGCCGAATTGGGCGCTCTGCCCGGTCAGGATCTCGTGAAGAATGTGCTGCAGCAGATTGCATCGCCCGGGGTACCCACCTCTATCGGTAATGAGCCGAATGCGGAGAATCTGAAGCCCGCAAGCGACAACCTGCCACCCACGCATACGAAACCCACACAAATGGCTCTGGCCGGACAGAGCTTCAATGTGAAGTCGTGGAAAGATGTACTTATTCAGACGGCGAAATGGCTCCAGTCCAGCGGGAGACCATTGCCGGTAGAAAAAAGGCGCGGGCACAAGTGGGTACTGGTGAGTAAATCAGCAAACAAGTTAACGGCTCCACGTGAGATCGGTGGTGGCCTGCATGTTAGTACGAATTACAGCGCAAAAGACTGTGTCAGACACGCATTATGGCTTTTGCAGGAGGCTGGTATGCCAGAGGATGTTC
>JBKHJK010000178.1:0-5434 GCA_046538215.1 Armatimonadota bacterium | reverse complement strand
CCAAAAAACCAAAAAGGATATTCAGCCGGCGAATCACAGACCGTTGCATGAGCTGTATCTTAAAGACGAGGATACAGGGAGAGAATGTTCATGCGCAGCTTCTTTGTACAGGCAATGCTTCTGGTGCTGTTGACACTCGGTGTCGGGGCTGTATCTCAGGCAGTTATTGAGCCGAATGTCGCCTTCTGGGCGGAGGAGATCGAATATCAGCCGGGCGAAATGCTCATGCTGAGGCCAAGACTTCCTTCGGTGGACCTGGAGGGCGTGGAGATCTACGAGTTGCGTGTGGAGGTCCCGGCGGCCCTGCAGCCGCGCAGTCTCGACCTGCATGACCTCGATCGCCAGGGGCTGTTTCTCGAACGCCCAGAATCCAGCAGCGAAGCCGTCGAAGGTGACCGCCGCATTTTCACCTTCACCCCCGAAATCCGCAAATACATGGGAATGAAAGTCGAGTCGGGACACACCTACACCTTCTCGTGTATGGCAAAGGCCGAAAACATCGAGGGGCATGCCTTTCAGATCAGCGGGTATTTCCGGGATGAGAATATGCGCGCGATCCGCAAATATCCGCCGTGGATCATCTTTGATGAAGGCACATACGACTGGAAGCGTTTCGAGGTGGAGCCGACGGCACCCGAAAACGCCACCGCACTGGTGCTTGTGGCCGTCAAGTGGGGCATCGCCGATACCTACGGGCGGCTGTATCTCGATGACATGAAGCTGGTGAGTGACGCTCAGCCCGATGAAAACCTCCTGCTCATTGACGATATGAATGAGGCCGGTGGCATGGCTGCGTGGCCGGGGGCCGGAGAGCTGAGAACCGAAGTGGTGCCGAAACCCGACGACCCTGACAACCGGGCGCTGCCGATGATCGTGCCCGAAGACGAGGCCGGTGGGAAGGTCACCTGGTGGCTTCCGCTTCCCGTCGAAACCGCCACTGCGAACTTCGATGACCCCCGGATGCTGCCGACTATTTCTCTGCACGTCCCTGACGATTTTACTGGCACTGATCGGGTGAACTGGGCGGTGCTCACAGACGGCACCGAGGCGATCTCCGGCAGCTCCGCCCTTGTGCCCGCCCCGGACACACTGAAGCCCCGGGAGATCGAGATATCCATGTGGCTGGCCGAGAGCTTCTTCTTCCAGGTTGACAGGGATATCCAGGCGATGTACCTGCAGCGGCTGAATCGCATCGGGCTCAACACCATCTATCCCGCCCTGCGTCTGCCTGAACACCAGACACCCTTCGAAGAGTTCGACTTCACCAACTTCGCGGCACGGTGGGCGCAGGACAACGGGATGGATGCGAGATCATACATGTACTTTTTGTACGGCAGACAGGCGAAGGCGTACTGCAAGGCGCATCCGGAATACTGGGCCAGCACGTGGGCGGGGAATAAGACCACCGACTACCGCGTGTGCCTGACGCACGCGCTGGATGGTGACAAATATGACGAGAACGGATCAGGAGTCGGCGGCGGCTTCGATAACACCTGGCTGAGCCGGCTACTTGATGGTGTGACGCGGGCGGTGGAGGTCAATGGCCTCGATGGCGTATGGTGGGACTTTGAGATCCGCGCGGCTCCGAAGGTCCGGGCGCGGGACATTTCCGAAAACCCCAAAGGCCACCGTCAAGTGTGCATGGACGACCGATGCCTGAAGGCCTTCGCCGATTATGCCGGCCTCGAGCACGTTCCCACAATTGAGGCCATCGTCGAGGGCGACGAGCTGTACGAGAAATGGGTTGAGTTCAAGTGCTGGCAGCATACGCGGCTGTGGGAGCTGACCAAACAGGCGGCGCAGCGCGCGAACCCGGAGGCCGATTTTCGCATCTACTCCGGCCTCCCCAACGATTACACCCGGCAGGCCTACGGCGTCGAATGGTCCATGGCTCCAGAGGTTGTGGATACGGTGATGGGCGTGCACTGGGCGAAAAACGACGAAGGCGTGGCCGAAAGCTACCGGAAGGCGACGCGCGAGGGAGGCAGGGAGCTTCCCGTCGTCATGAATATCACCGTCAGTGGATATGCGATGAAGTCAATGGCGGTCGCATGGGCACAGAGGCACTGGCTCACCAATCAGCTTCTGCAGACGGTGATTGACTGGGACGCCGTCGGCTTTTCACTGGTGGGAATCTGGGCTTTCGACAGCCAGTTCAACGCTCCGGTGCGAAAGGCGGCCGCCCTTCTGGCCGAGTACGAAGAGCTTCTGACCACCGGCACCCATGACGACAGCCTGCTTACGGTACAGCCGGAAGAAATGGATTATGCAGCCTGGCGCGGCGGAGACCAAGACCCTGTGACCGGCTTCTTCTTCAATAACTCCAAAGAGAATATGGAGGGAACCGTTGCCAGGGAGAATGCGGCTGGCACATTTGCCTGGAGCACCGCCACGGGGACTGGTGGAGAGCTCCGTCTTACCGAAGAGGGCGCCACGTTCACCGTTCCTGCCGGGGATCGTGCCATCGTAAAGTTCAAATAGCATTGCCCCGTCCGGACGCCACCAGACGAGAGCGGTACCCGACAATCACAGACAAAGAAAAAAGCCCCACCGTCAGCGGATGGTGGGGCTGATGTTCAACGTAATGGCGGTTTTACTGAACCCAGAAGCCGTGTGAATTGAAGTCGTCAATCAGCACACGCTTGCCCAGCCACTTCGCGTGGCCGTCACCGAACACGACGTTCTGGCCGTCGTTGTGCAGGAAGAGGCCGTCATTATGGATCCACGGCCAGTACACCGTGTGATAGCTCGCGTCCCATTCGGTCATGGCTGCAACGCGGGAGGGATCGTCTCCGTTAAAACGCTCCGTCATGTACGGGTCGGCGAGGTAGTAATACCAGTTGAAGCCGTAGGTGGTGTAGGTTTTGATGTCGTATCCCCAGTTGTTCCAGTTAAGAACGCCTACCGGCTCCTGGCTGGGGCAGTGGAAGATTTGCACATTCTTGACATACGGCAGCAGTGATGAGTGCGCCGTGTGCCCACCGACGTTCAGCCCGTCATCGTAGCCCGGATCTTCCACGCGCATATATCGCACGTGCCTTTCATCATAATCCTGTGCATACATTTTCAGCGCCAGTCCGAGCTGTTTCAGATTCGACAGACAGTTTGTCTGCCGGGCCTTTTCTCTCGCCCGTGCAAAGACGGGGAAGAGAATGGCCGCCAGGATCGCAATAATTGCGATGACGACCAGAAGTTCAATCAACGTAAAGCCCCTGCGTTTGAGCATCCTCATCATCCCTTTCTGTCGCTTGAAGCGACCTGTCTCCCAGAGCGTTCTACCCCGTTATACAGCATTTTGTTCTGTCCCGCAATGTGATCATCGAATATGGCGATAGGAACAGATCCACAGAGCAGGCTCTGAGAGATTTTGGCGAAATGGTAAGTAAGTACCTTTGTTATTTGTAGCATTATACCCATATTCCTTCCTCTATTCATGAATTGCCCAAAAAAAACGCCCGACTGCCGAAATCGCTTCGCCTGCAGACGGCTTTTACCCGTCCACTGTCTGCTGTAAAAAAGGGAATGAGATGGACACGGGAGAAAGACAACCTGCAGGGCCGTGCTGCTGAACAGTGATACCCGTTATTTGTGTCACACTCATTGTGCCGCTGCCATCCACCATCAGGAGGTTGTGACGTGCATTCTCCATCCCGCCGGATTGTGTTATTGCCGATAATCTTTCTCATCTCTCTCTGCGCCGCCGCGATTGCACAGGGCGTCACCACCGATCTGCCGCTCCTCTCCATCGGTCGGACAGACACGCCACCGGTCATTGACGGGACGCTGGATGACGCTTGCTATGCCGACTGCATCGAGGCCAGAGATTTCACGCTCGTCAGCAGCAATGCACTGGCGGCAGAGCAGACGAAAGCGTACCTGTGCTGGGACGCTGAAAAGCTCTACGTCGGGGTGTGGTGCCATGAAACGATTCTCGACCCCGTCCTCAATCAGCTCGACCGCTTTCAGGCGACGAAAAGGACTCGCGATGCCAACGTGTGGGCCGATGACGCCATCGAACTGTTCATCGCACCGGGAGAAAGCCGCTCCGGGTATTACCACATTGTCGTCAATGCCCTGGGGACCATCTACGACTCCGTCGGAATGGACCAGCCGGAGGCCATCAACGCCGACATCGCAGCCGAGGGAAATATCGGGGATACCGAGTGGACGGTGGAGCTGGCCCTGCCGCTGGATGATTTCGCTGCCGAAGGTGTGGCCGCCGGTGATGAATGGTATCTGAATATCTGCAGGGCCCAGCAGGCCGCCGATGAATCGAGTTCATGGTCACCGGTAGGGTCAAAAGGCTTCCACAGCCCCGAGCGGTTCGGCACACTGCGCTTCGTGGAATCAGTTTCGCCGGTGCAGGATGTGCAACTGCAGCAGGCGGATCCGACGCTCGGACGGCTGGTGGTCAATGAGCCCGCTGCCGATACGGGTGTTATGCTGAATGCGGAGTATGGGCCTCAGACGCTGGCGGCCACCGACAGCGCGACCGGCGATGGACAGATTCTGTGCGCCACCTACAGCACCGATCCAGATAACCGCTGCCTGCGCATTGGCTCTGAGGAGGACCGCTGCCCGGGCACCTACAGCGCGTCTCAGAAGAATATCTTCGTCGAGGGCGGGCGGGAGTACCGCTTCAATGCGCACGTAAAAATCGAGGATGCGGCCGAAGACACCGACGAGCGGCTTTTTTACATCACCGCGTATGATGACAGCGGTGAGGCCATCGAGAAATACACGCCTCTGGGCAGCATTGACCGTTCCGCCGACCACTGGCAGACCGTGTCAGCCGACTGGACCGCGCCCGAAGATGCCGTGAAGGTCATGCTGTGGATCGTCAAGTGGGAAAAGAGCCGCCGGGCGACGTACCTGATAGACGATGTCACCCTGCGCCCCGTCGATTCAACAACCAATCTTGTGAAGAATGGCTCTTTCCAAAGCGGCAGCGAGGAGACCGGGTGGGGACACACAAAGAGCGTGGAGTTTGTCTCCGGATATGGCGCCGGGGCTGCGGAGATTGCGCTTCAATACGAAATGGCCACGGATGAGACCCACTACCGGTCGCCGGTGTATCGCCATTCCCTGCAGCGCAGGCAGTACCCGATCCGCAGTGAGCTTTCTCGCATGAGCGTTTCGGGCCCGGACAACATCACACAGCACCCGCTCCGAAAGCTGACACTTGTCGAGGACACAACACAGCCTGTGACTTTACTTTTGTCGAGCTCGGATCCGGCGAGCATCGAAACCGTCACTGTCAGCATCACGCTTCCGGACTTCTGCTTCATCATCAACCCGAACGAGGGCCGCCAGACGGTTGCACCAGAGACGATGTCAGTGACACCGGGGCCGGGCGACAACGTGCATACATATCAACTCACATTTGACAGCGAGGCGGTGAGTGCAGCCCGGGCGTTGTCTCATGAGATTGTTC
>JBKHJK010000177.1:0-5462 GCA_046538215.1 Armatimonadota bacterium | reverse complement strand
ACTCGGGCGTAGCTGATTGCAGGTGCAATCAGCATTTGGAGTTTTCGTGAAATCAAATCACGAAAACTCCACCGGAAGCTGGCGGATAAACACCATCCGCCACCCTGAATTTGCACCTGACGCAAATTCAGGGCCGAGCCACGAAACATTTTCGTTTTTATGAGGCACTTTTGCACACAACGCCAAACATTTCCGTGGCTCGGCCCGAGGACTGTGTTTTTGCAGTCCGAGGGTGGCGACGTCCTGTGTCGCCAGCTTCCAGCCCGAGTCAAGCATCGTCCGGCTCTGGAAGTTTTATGAAATACTATTCCGTACAAATCTGAAACCTGTTGCCGGGGGAGAGAAGTGTGAAGAGCACATCCGTATGGGGTATCACCGAGCTGTTTGTGTGGATGTACGAACAGGAACGGACGGGGACCGAGGTCGAAGACATGCTGCAGGCGCATCTTGACTGCGGCATCAAAAGCGTCATCTGGGCGCTGGGCCGCAGTGTCCTGAACTACCATTCCGATCTGCCGAACACCACGCTGTATTCCGGCGACGAACGGCCCGAGACCGCAGTGATTGGTGAGGCGATGCAGGAGCGCTGCTGCCTGCGGGCCGCCCTGCGGTTCGCTGAAAAGCATCAAATGACCCTTTACGGGCGCCTGTGCATGAACCGGCATTATGCAGGGGGATACGGCGGCGGTTTGACCTCCGAATGGGCCGCTTCACACCGGGAGTGGCACTGTGTGGGCAAGGACGGCGAGCGTGATGGCAGCCGTATGAGCTACTTTTTCCCGGAAGTCCGGCAGGAACGAGTGGATATTCTCTGCGAGGCCGCCCGCATCGGCTGTCATGGCCTCGTCCTGGATTTTTGCAGGCAGATCCCCATGATGCGCTACCACCCGGAGCTGGTTGATGCTTACATGAAACAGGGCAACACCGATCCCCGGACACTGGATGTGGGAAGCCCTGAGTTCATGGAATGGGCCAGATTCCGCGCTGAATATGTGACCAGATTCATGCGACAGCTTCGCGAAGCCCTCCGGGAGGTTGAAAGTGACACCGGACGCGACATCCCTGTCGTCGCCCGCGTGCCGGATCTCGGGCTGAAGATGAATGTGATGGAAAGCTGTGACATCGAAACCTGGGCCCGCGAGGACCTCATTGACGTTATCTGCACCGATCCCTTCCGGTGGGTGGGGCTTCAGGACTATCCGGACACCATTGCCCCCTATGTGCGGCTGGGAGAGACCTCGGGCATCCCGGTATGGGGCGGCTGCAACACGACGCCGATGGAAAACGTCCCCGTTGATCCACTTTCGATGATGCGACTGGCCCTGCGGCAGTACGATGAGGGCGCTGACGGGATGGCCCTGTACCAGACTGACACGGGCTGCGTGGATGAGCGGGTGAACTGGGCGATAGAGCTGATGGACGATCCGGAGGCACTTCGGGATTCGCTGGAGGATCCGGATCTGCGCGCCCGCTACCGTCGGCGCAAAAACAGCCACTACTTCGGACTGGATAACCACACCCGAGTCGCAGGACTGACAAAGCACTATGTGCCGTTTCCGTATGATGCGATATAGCAAATACCGAAGCAGAATTGGTGAAACAGATGATTGAGCTTTTGCCGGGCGGCTCCGCAGCAGTACTGCTGTCATGCGGAGTTTTGTTAATACTCGCACTGCAGGCCCTCCTCGACGCCCCCGAGCTTGATGGAATGAGCCGCCAGACCGTATTCGTCAGCCCCGATGCACCGGCAGGCGGCGACGGCGACAGACGAAACCCCTACGCCGGTATCCAGGAGATGATCGACAGTGCAGAGGACGACTGGGTGTGTGTGAATCTGTTGCCTGGCGTCTATCACGAAAATGTCGATATTCACGGGCGGATATTCTGGTTCGTCCCGGCCATGCAGTACGGCGTGACCATCGAGGGCACGGTAACCATTGCTCACCCGTGGGTCAAGCTGCGCGGTGTTGACATCCGCTCCGATGGTGACGGGATTGTGCTGGCTGATGGCGCCGGACATTGTGACATCCAGCAGTGCCGGATCCTCCAGGTCGGCGACGGCTGCTGCGGCATTGACATCCGTGGCGATGAGATCTGGGAGTGTCTCATCTCCGACAACGTCATTGACCTGCGCGACGGGGATATCTCTGATGTCACCGGCATCCGGCTGGTGCAAACGGGCGGAGGGACGCGGCTGGACCACAACCAGGCCGCCGGGTGCAGGACCGGTATCGAGGTCTGTGGTGACAGCAGCCCCACCGAGCCGACTGTCCTGTCCAGCAACACCTGCCTCGCATGTGAGACCGGGCTGCGCCTCGCGGCCTCCGGCATCATCGCCCAACGGAACACCATAAACAGCAGCGTCACCGGCGTATCTGTATCCGCTGACGGCGTGATGCTTGAGGCCGGCAGGCTCAACAGCAACCGCACCGCGGTGGCATGCAGTGGCGAGGTGACGGTTTCGAATACCATCATTTCCAGCTGTGTTGACCGGGCGGTGCGTATCGAGGGCGGCTCGGCGGCACTGTTGCACAACACCTTTCACGCCGATAATGCCACAGGTGTGACAGTCGTTGGTGTCTCCGACGGAGCGGAGCTTTCGGCCCACGCCAACATCTTCGCCACTCCGGATCCCGCGCTGACGGATAACGAGAATATCTTCGCCTCCGACAATCTCTTCACACAGAAGCAGGATGATGCGTTCTACGGAAAGTCAGCGGTCTTTGGCGACCCCGGTTTTATGGCCGCCGACCGCGGGGATTTTCATATCACGCCCGATGGCCCTGCCGCGCATGTCCTCTCTGAACTCCGCGTATCCCGCGACGCAGATGGAGCCGGACGCCCGTGGGCGGAAAATGCCTGCATTGGCGCGTATGAGACCGGAGGCGGCCGGCAGACCCGGACGATTTATGTCGCCGCAGACGCCGCAGATGGCGACGGGTCACAAGCACGTCCCTTTGGCGATCTTTCGAAAGCTACCTCACTGGCCCGGCCGGGTGATGAGATTGTATTGCGGCCCGGGATATACGAGCCCGGGACTGTGACCGTGAACGCCGCGGGAGCCCCTGATGCCCCTATCGTCATCCGTTCTCAAAATCCCCATGAGGCAATCTTCCGCGGCTCTCAGCTGCGGATTGACGGATCGGCATATTTGCGGATTGAGGGGCTGAGGCTGGAAGAGGGGCCGCACGAAACGATCCGCTTCGGGCCGTATTCGCACCACTGCGAGGTGGTGGGCAACCAGATTGTGCGTGAAGAAGAGGGTGGAGGACACGCCATCGCCGTCATCGGTCCGGGGGCAAGCCATAATCTTTTCGAAGACAATGACATCCGGCAAAACGACGGCGGTTGCGGCATTCACCTGTGGTGCCAGATGTACAACCGGCATATCGTGGTGCGCGGCAATGATGTCGCAGGATGCTATTACGGCTGCCAGACGGGCGTGGGATCATACCCCACGGCTCCCCCGGGATATCACCTGATCGAAGACAATAACTTCCATCACAACACCAAGGACGGCTATCACAGCAAGACCACTGATGACATTCTTCGCAACAACCACCTGCACCACAACGGCACCGGTGGAGCGACCACCCGGTACGGCTCCCGCAACGTGATAGTTGGTAACTGCATCCACGACAACCGGGCATACGGTATCCGCCTGCACAGCAAGAGCCATTTCATCCTCAATAACGTGATTTATTGCAATGGCGCCGCCGGTATCTATGCCACCAACCACAATACCCTCGAGACCGCCCGCTTTCCGTACAACTTTGAGCCCAACTATGAATCGCCGCAGGAGATATGGATCGCCCACAATACCGTCGCCGACAACGCCGGTCCTCCCATCCTGGCCGACCGTGGGAGCCAGCTTATGGTGCTTCGCAATATCCTCGCGGGCACAGATCCGAATGCGTCGGCGATCGAGTTCCGGGGTGGTGGGCTCGTTCGACAGATGGAGGCGAACCTGCACTGGAATACACAGATGCCGCTCCTGCGGGAGTACGAGGGCGGCTCATTCGGCACATACGCCGACCCCGGGTTCATGGACCCTGAAAACGGCGACTACCGTCCGGCGCCTGATGGCCCGGCCTATGATATTCCACAGCTGCAGGATGCGCTGGGAGCGGTGCTGTCGACGACGCCGGCGGGTGTTGAATTGCCGAAGCACCTGGGCTCCTCCGTCGAACCTCCGGAATAATGCATTTTTGAACCGACAAGGGACACAGCAGCGTCTTAGCGAACGGTATGACACGTATTTCGTCGCTTATCCTGTGCAAATACCCACATCCACCGGGAGAGCTATGAGCACAGACGATACCTCCCTGAGTGCCACCAGCACGGACGCGACTTCAAAAGCCGGAGGGTCTGGGAAGGTTGTTGAGGTTGAATTAGCCCGGGGCCTCGGGCTGATGGAAGCCCTGACGATAGGAGTCGGCACCATGATTGGTGCCGGCATCTTCGTTCTCCCCGGCTTTATTCTCACCGAGACCGGCCCTGCAGCCTCGATCGCCTTCCTTATCGGTGGCGTTGTTGCTTTGCTGACGGCCCTCAGCGCCGCCGAAATTGCCACGGGTATGCCGAAGTCGGGTGGTGGATATTACTTCGTCTCGCGTGCGTTTGGGCCGATGTGGGGCGCGATCATCGGCTGGAGCACATGGTTCGGCCTTATCTTCGCCTCGGCCTTTTACATGATGGGTTTCGGGGAATATGTTGCAACGTTCATCGGAGTATCGCCCTCGGTTTTGGCCCTGGGCATGACCGTAGGGCTGACTGTTCTGAATATCACCGGCTCGAAGGGCGCGGGACAGGCACAGAATTTCATCGTCGGGCTTCTGGCGGTCATCCTCTT
Organism: Armatimonadota bacterium; assembly: GCA_046538215.1. Taxonomy (GTDB): domain Bacteria; phylum Armatimonadota; class Zipacnadia; order Zipacnadales; family UBA11051; genus JBKHJK01. Next base: position 610 of record JBKHJK010000177.1, on the reverse strand, counting down.
TCTTTTCATGGGCTGGGGTATCCCGAGCGCAGATCCAACGCTTGTTACCGGTGATTTCGCGCCGATGGGGTGGGGGGCTGTCGTAGGTGGCACAGCGACACTCTTTGTGACCTACTGCGGCTTTGCGGGGATCGCCTCGATGGCCGAGGAGATCAAGGAGCCGGCGAAGAATCTTCCGCGCGCACTTTTGGGATCGGTGATCAGTGTCACGGTGTTGTATGTCGCATTGATGCTCATCGTCGCGGCACTGCGCCCCTACAGCGAGCTGGGCGGCTCGACCATCGTCGCCGATCTCGCCGATGAATTGATGGGCGGATGGGGCAGATGGATGATCATGGTGGGAGCCATCATGGCGACGGTGAGCTCTGCCAACGCCAGCATCATGGCGGCCTCGCGCATCAGCTTCGCCATGGGGCGCGACCGGCTCATCTGGGGGTGGCTCAATGAGGTCCATCCGAAATTCCGGGTGCCTCATCGAGCGATCGCTGTCACGGGCGTTCTGACCGCCGCAATCACCTTCTTCGGCAATATCGAACTGCTGGCGGAGGTCTCGGGTTTTTTGCACCTGGTCCTGTACGGGCTGATGAGCATCGCCTGCATCATCCTGCGG
>JBKHJK010000176.1:0-5474 GCA_046538215.1 Armatimonadota bacterium | reverse complement strand
TGAAAAGCTCCTTAGCCTGCTCAGCCCTCCAGCGCAGCCGGGGCCGGTATGGATAACGAGCAGGTGCGGCGAGCGACAGAAACCAACCCCCGGAAACTCCTGCAGCGCGCGGGTGTGCAATCATGACGAAGCGACGAATCACGATGGCTGCTGTCGTGCTCGTGGTTGCCCTTGGAGCGCTGGTGTCCGGGTGCGCCCGCGGTGGCGAAGAGGGGACGTCGGTGGTGCCGCGAAAAACGATCAGCTTCACCATCACCTTTGCCGGAAATATAGATCCGGGCAGCTACTACTATGTGGCGCTGGACGCCGACAATGATGACGGGCTGGATGGACCGGTGCCGATTGCCGCCGGGCCGCAATGGGAGAATGGATGGGGCACCGGATCATTCACACATTACGTCGAATACCATCTGGGGCAATATGAGCTGTATCGAGCAGATCTCGATCCAAACCTCACCAACGCCGCCGGAGGTATCGAAAGGGTCAGCGGCCTGCCGGACAGCACCGACGCCGGAAAGCACGAGTTGCAGATCACCGCGCTGGATTACGGGGCTATGACCGTCGGGGGCGCAGGGATGATAGACAGCGCCCAAAACGACGGCTTCCAGGTGGCGGGGACTTTCAGCATTGAAACCGACGCCGCAGGGAATATCCTCGCCGGCGGTATCACCTGGACCCCGGATACTGACGGCGGGCGGGATCTGACGGCTGCAGAGCAGGCACAGCTCGATGCGCTTAATACCGGCGGCGTGGCGCTTCAGCAGGATTCTCTTGCGGCTTTCAATATCACGCTGGTCCTCGATGTGCCGCAGGCGGCTACACAGACGCTGCAGGTCGGCCGCACAACGGGCGAAGTACAGAATGTCTTCACCTCCGCTTCCAACAACCGGACGAGTACCCGGATGAACACTCTTTACGCGAATTCATCCACACCAACCGGCGATCCACCGATCCCCGGTGCCACCATTACCACCGGCGACCTGCTTGTGGGTGAGACCGCCGTTGTGAACCTTGAGCGGGCGGTCACGGGAACCCTCATCGGCCCGCCGTACGACGCCACACCACCCGCGGGCGGTGACACCCTGCGCTTCAGCATTGATACCGCCAAACTCGGAGACGGTGTTGACAATCTGAGCTTCAACATCATCACCACAACGGAGCTCATCTTTGACCCCACCATCACGCTGCCCAATGAGAATGTGTATGACGGCCTGGGACATCTCGGCAACCGCTATGTGACTATTTCGCTCAATGAGTATGATACCATCACCAATGACGACGGACTTTTTGAACGCGAAGAGGCCGGTGACAATACGCTGGAAGGGCCTGCGTCCGATGCCGAAAAGAATGCAGTGGATATTGTAGATTGGTCGGTGACGGTGCAGCAGCTCCGGTAGGCGGGCCATGAAAGAAGAGTATAGGTGAAGGAAGCAGAAAAACAGCTTCGTGAGGATATTTGTGAGGCCGGGCGACGGCTCTGGCAGCGCGGAATGGTGGCCTCCAATGAGGGCAATATCAGCGCCCGGCTCGACGAAGAGCGGATCATCTGCACACCCACAGGCGTCAGCAAGGGTTTCATGGACCCCGCCGAAATGGCCCTTGTCGCCATGGATGGTGAGGTGCTGTGTGATGTGGAACCTTCTTCGGAGGTCGGCCTGCACCTGGCGGCCTATGACGAGCGCCCGGACGTGCGTGCCGTGGTGCACGCTCATCCGCCGACCGCCACTGGCTACGCCATCGCCGGACAACTCCCGCCTGTGAACATCCTCTCGGAGACCGCCACCGTATTCAGGCATGTGCCCATAGCTCCCTATGCCACTCCCGGCACCGAAGATGTTGCTGAAGCAGTGCGCCCGCTGCTGGCGGACGCGGATGCGATCCTGATGAAAAACCACGGAGCCGTGACGGTGGCCGTGGATCTATGGGAAGCCTACTACCGCATGGAGGTCCTCGAAAACTTCACGCGGACCGCCCTGGTTGCTCACCTGCTCGGGGGCGCCGAGGCGATCCCGCCGGATGACCTCGAAATCCTCCATGAAATTCGCAGGCAAATGGGCCTGGAACACAACCAGAACGAAACGTCTCCGGAATCGCAGTGAATATGTATGGAACTCCACGCCCCGATGAAATGTCATACCCTCGAACACGAGCGCACATGATAACAGTGAAGGAGAGAGCCCCTTCGGGCGTTGAGCCGATGAAACACAATCACCTGCTTGTGGTGCTGGCGATGCTCGGTCTCGTGACACTGATCGCAATGGTCGGATGTGGGCGCATGGCTAAGGAGCAAGGCAGCGCCTCGTATGCTCCGAAGCGGGCCGCCTACGATGCCGCGGCCGAGACAAAAGGCGCGTCACAGGCGGGGGCAGATTCAGACGCTGTGCCCGATATGCCTGCGGCTCAGATGTCGCGCAAGATTATCCGCACCGGCAATATTGACCTTGAGGTCGAAGACGTCGAAGAGACTTCCTCCCGTATCCGACAGCTTGCCCGGGAGTCGGGCGGCTACGTGAGTGACAGCAACGTCCGAGAGAGAGAGGACGGGCTGCGATACGGCTCGATCACCCTGAAAGTGCCTGCCGAGAAGTTTGATAGCGTGTTTGAGAAGCTGCAGAGCTTGGCCGCTGAGGGCACGTCTGTCAGCTACAGCCAGGAGGCCGAGGATGTCACCGAAGAGTGGGTGGACCTGGAGGCCCGGATCGAGAATAAAAAGAAAGCCGAGCAAAGCCTGCAAAAGCATCTGGAGCGGGAAGCCGATCTGTCAGATATTCTGGCGGTCGAAAAGGAGCTTTTCCGCGTCAGGGGCGAAATAGAGCAACTCGAAGGGCGTATGCGGTATCTGAAAAACCAGGTTTCTCTGTCCACCGTCACCGTCAATATGGACGAAATCCCCCGGGCGGGTGTCGGTGGCTACAGCGCCTGGCGCCTCGGATATCATCTCAGCAACGCCTGGTATTCGCTGGTGGATTTCGTCCGCTGGCTGTTCATCGCGATCATCTATGTTGTGATCATCGGTGCCCCGATCTATATTCCGATCATCCTGCTGGTGCGCTGGATCGGGCGGCGGCGAAAGAAGCAAAAGGTTGATTCTCCGGGTGAAGAATGATATACTTTTGACCCGTTTGGAGATGACTAATCACAGGTTCGGCTGCGATGAGATCGTTCCTGCAGCCTGCCAGCATATCAGAGAGAGTGAATAGACGTGGGTTATAATAGAGGACAGGGCCGTGGAGGTCGCCGGCGGAAGGTCTGCATCTTCTGCGTCGCTCCGGAGAAGCATGTGATTGATTACAAGAATACGCGCCTTCTGTCGCAGTTCCTCAACGACGAGGGCGGCATCAAAAAGGGACGGCAGTCCGGCACATGCCGGCGCCACCAGAATGAGCTGGCGGCCGAAATCAAGCGGGCGCGCGAAATCGCCCTGCTGCCCTACCAGACGGACTGAAGCGCTGCCGGCACGAAGATGATGAATGGTTAAATACGAGCTGTCCGCAAAGGATGGCTCGGTTTTACGTTCAAGAGGAAGCTGTGCATGGTCGTTCAGAAGGGCCTCACCAGCAAGGTATATTTTGTGCTTCCCGCAGATCAGGAGCTTGCACGCCTCGAAAGTCTCGTGCAGCAGGCGATCGCCGGCGACGTGGGGATGATCCAGTACCGTGAGAAGCGCAAGACAACCCGGAAGATGGTCGAAGAGGCCAACCGGCTGCGGCAGATCACAGGGGCCTCAGCCGTACCGCTGATCATCAACGACCGCGTTGATGTAGCGCTGGCCGTGGGCGCTGACGGCGTGCATGTGGGGGGGCATGACATGCCGGTGGCTCTGGCGCGGCGGATACTGGGACCGAGGGGCCTCATCGGTGCCACCACTCCTGACCGGCGCTCCATGAAAGTAGCGGAGGACGAGGGCGCCGATTATGTCGCCGTGGGGCCTGTCTTCGCATCCCCCACCAAACCTGAAAAAGCTGTTGTCGGTGTTGAAACCCTCGTCAAACGCATCCAACAGACGTCTTTGCCGGTCTGTGCCATCGGTGGCATCAACACCGAAAACGCCGCTGAACTTGCCGAGACCCGCATATCACTCGCAGCAGTGGTGAGTGCCGTCGCCGACGCTGATGACCCGGCACAAGCCGTGCGCCAGCTCAATGAGGCACTCGGCGAGCCCGGCGACCAGTGGATCCCCGCCTGACCTGCCGCTTTGCATCTCTCCCATTTCACTGACCGCCTGACACACACCGCTGGAAAGACCCGAGTGCTCCTTCAACGGCGAACACCCCGGAAAATTCGTGTGAGGCCTGCTCCTGTAATCTCAGGGATGCAACTTTCGATGACTAATCGCTGGAATACAGATACCTCAGAAGGGTGTCGCCAACCTGATGCAGAGGCTCATCGCTGCAGTGCTCCGGGGTATCATCGGTCGTGTGCCATTCAGGCACCGGGAGATCTATAATATCCACGGCAGGATAGCCGGCCTGGATGAAGGGGAGATGATCATCGGTGATGTACCCCCGGGTGGTGCGCTCGAAAGCGTCGTGTCCGGCGTTTTCGGCAATCGTCCATAATGTGTCAACCAGCAGGGGAGCGGACTCCAGCGAATGACGTTCGATCTGAAAATCGGGATAATCGTTTGATCCGCCCGGCGTCCCCAGCCGCTCGTTATGCTCCGTATCCTGCCCCACAAGATCCACCACAATAACCGCCCCGGGCTCGGGAAGCTCCTCCGGCCAGTTTTGAACCATGTGCTGGCTCCCCAGCGCCCAGCCGTTCAGGGGAAACGAGTTCTTCTGATAGGCGCCGGAATCCTCCGCATCAAACAGAGCAATGAGCACCGGCGGGCGATTGTGATTATCGTGAATATTCCTCGCCAGTTCCAGGAGCACCGCCACACCGGAGGCCCCGTCATTTGCGCCCATCACCGGCTCGGTGCGCAGTGCCGGATCCGGGTCTTGATCGGCCTCGGGCCGGCAATCCCAGTGCGCTCCCAGCAGCACCGGCTCTCGATCATCCCCGGGATAGTACGCGATGACGTTGGTGAAATCGTAGGGCCCGCCGAACGGTGTCTCTGTGCTGAAATCCTGGGTCACGAGGGTATCCGCTGTTTGCTCGAGTTGCTCCACAAGCCACTGCAGACAGTTTGCGTGCGCTTGGCTGCCGGGTACGCGTGGTCCAAAGTCGCACTGTGCCTCCAGGTCGGCAAACGCTCGTGAGCGGTCGAAGGTGGGGCGTTGTGGAGCCGGTCGGGACGTCGGATCATCGGTCTTTTGCCCCGGCGGATTACTGGTCACCTCGTCCGACCCACCATTGCACGACAGCAGACCGGCGAAGGCTACAATCAGACACAAACCAAACAACCGCAATGATTTGGACATACAACGCCTCCATGAGCCCCTCAGATGCACAGCTACCGTAACTTTACAACAAAAGAAACGCCCCGTCCATTGTGAACGGAGCGCTGGAAATGACTGGCCATCCTGGTG
>JBKHJK010000175.1:0-5475 GCA_046538215.1 Armatimonadota bacterium | reverse complement strand
CCGCGTAGGCCGGCTCGTTCCAGAGGTTTTCGAACTCGTCAGGCTCCTCCTGCAGGTGGTACAGCTCTTTTGGCCCAGGTTGTGGTCAATTTCTTTGAGCATCGCCCGCCGCGCGGTTTGAACCCCAAAGCGGTGTCTGGGCGCCGGTATCTGCGCGGCGCGTGCCTGTGATGGAGGAGGGGCCTCTTTATTGAGAACATGGGATCCACGGACGTCTATCCCAGCGAGATGACAGGCCGCAGGAGGAGAATGCGGGGGGGTTCGGCAATTTTATGATTAACAGAGCTATCCCCACTGTTTTCAGGAGGATTTTTCATGGCGCACGCACTGCTGGTCGGCTATGGCGGCTATCCCTACACACCCAACCGGCTGACACTCCACAACGGCCTGGCGAATATGGCCGGGGCTCTGGTGGATAATGGGCATGATGTGGAGATTATAGACTATGGCACCATCTCGACGATGCGGCGGCTGTTTCCCCGAAAGCTGCATGAGCGGGCGAAACCGATGGCGCAGAAGATGATGAGCAGCCAGGGGCCGCCGTCGGAGGAAGCGCTGGAGATGATCGGCGCGATGGCCCGGCAGCTTGAAACACATCAGCGGGATGAGCAGGGCCGCATCGCTGCCGAGCTCGCACAGCGCGTGTCCGACACACGGCCTGACATGGTCATCTTTCAGGTCTGGGACGGCGACGGCTTCACCGGCAGTGTCGCCCTGGCGGAGGCGATCAGGGACAAAGAGCCGGAGATTGCCGTGTACGCCTCCGGGCCACAGGCGGCGCGGTTTCACGAGTACTTCTACCGCCAAACCGATGTGTTTGATGCGGTGATTTACGGGGAGGCCCAGGCGGTTGTGCCGCAGCTTGCGAGGGTCGTGGAGGGTGAAAAGTCTCTCTCCGACCTGGAGGGTATCGCGTGGAGGGACGGCTCGGAGGTGAGGCGGGCGCCCCGGGGTGTGGGGATGGCCATGGATGATCTGCCGGAGCCGATGTACGACGAGAGCATCTATTCGGCGATGGCTGGGGATGAGAAGATCAAGATCGCCCGGCTCGATGACAGCCGCGGCTGTCCGAATAAATGCTATTTCTGCACTCACCCGACGGAGGAGGGCGACCGGCTGCGGGTCGCCTCGGCGGATCAGCTTGCCGACCGCATGGAGCGGATGATAGATCGCTGGGGCCTGCGGGTGTATCATTTCGCAGGTTCTTCAACACCCGGCTCGCTTTTGCACGGCGTCGCCCGACAGATCCTCGACCGCGATCTGGATGTGTTGTATTCCAGCTTCGGCCATTACGGAAGCTCGGAGCCCCGGCATTTTGCGCTAATGGCTCAATCGGGCCTGCACAGCATCTTTTTCGGCCTGGAATCGGGCTGTGAGGAGATCCTGCAGAAGGCGGTCGGGCCGGTCAAGGCGCGAAATCTTGGTATCGCAAAGCGCGTCAACCGGATGGCGCAGGAGGCGGGGATATTCACCATCGCCTCGGTGATCGTGCCCCTGCCGTTTGACACCGAAGAGACGCTGCACGAGAGCCTGGAATTTGTAGTGGATATGGGGCCGGATTCTGTGACGATGCAGTTCCCGGGCCTGCTGCCGGGGACGGTGTGGTTCGAAGACATGGAGCGGTTCGGGTTTGAGGCCGATCCCGAGCAGATCATGGTCGAGGGGCTGGATTACAAGCTGAAGCTCATGTTCCCGCCGCAATTCTGGGAGGCGCCGCCATACACGCTCAACGGTATGAGCTTTGAACAATACACGCGGCTGACGGGGAAGTTCGCCGCCGACCTGGAGGTCCACGGCATCCTCACGGGTATCTCGCATTACAACGCCCTTATCAGCGAATGTGCGGGGATCAATCCGGTGCAGTTTCGGGACCTCGCCCGGCTGTGGTGTTTCACCGGCGACGCCGGGGCCATGGCACAGATGACCGCGGCGGCCAACGCGAACATCCTGGCTGGATAGGCACTGCCGCCATCAGCGTCCACGCCGGGGGCAGATCCGCTAACTGCGACAATCAGCCCGACCTCAGCGTGCTGTACCCACTCGGCAGCATCCGGCGCCGGTGGGCTGAAGCGAGCTTCTGTGATGTTGCGACGTACAGGGAGATGGAAATGATGGCGAGGCCCAATGTATTGTGGATATGTACCGACCAGCAGCGCTTCGACACCGTCGGGGGGCTCAACAACCCCCATATCAGCACTCCGAACTTCGACCGGCTGATGGATACGGGAGTGGCATTTTCGCACGCCTACAGCCAGAGCCCCGTATGCACGCCGAGCCGATATGCGTTTTTGACGGGGCGCTATCCGCGGACGGCGCGCGGGCGGCAGAACGGACAGGCGGTGCCGATCCCCGATGAGCCGTATATCACGAAGCTTTTAGCCGACGACGGCTGGGACTGCGGGCTGTCGGGGAAGCTGCATCTGGCGGTGTGTCAGGACACCGTCGAGCCGCGCACCGATGACGGCTACAGCACCTTTCACTGGAGTCATCACCCCTCCCCGGACTGGGAGGAAAATGAGTACTCACAGTGGCTGAAGCGGGAGGGGCTGCAATGGGAGGAGCTGCACCCGTTCAGGCCCGGCGTTGACGGCTATTACGGAGAGGGGTGTCCGGCGGAATATCACCAGACGAAATGGTGTGCCGACCGGGCGATTGACCATCTCAAAGACAGTGACGGCCCGTGGCTGGTGAGTGTGAATGTCTTCGATCCTCACCACGCCTTCGACCCGCCGCCGGAATACCTGGAACGCTGGAATATCGAAGAGATTCCACTGCCGAAATACCGGCCCGGTGAGCTGCAGGACAAGCCGGAGTTTCAGCGCATAGACCACCAGGGCGGCTACGGCGGGCGGGGGCTGTCGGCGGCCGATGCGACCGATGAGGACCTCCGCGGCGTCCGGGCGGCGTACTGGGCGATGATCGAAAACATTGACCATAACCTCGGCCGGATGCTCGACGCGCTGGAGGAAACCGGCCAGCGGGAGAACACCATCGTCATCTTCCAGAGCGACCACGGGGAGATGCTCGGCGACCACGGGATCCTGTTGAAGGGGCCGTACTTTTACGAAGAAGCCATCCGCGTGCCCCTGATCATCTCATGGCCGGGGCATTTCCAAGAGGGCCTTGTCAGTGACGCGCTGGTGGAGCTGGTGGATATCGCCCCGACGCTCGTGGAGATCACCGGTGTGAAGCCGAACAAGGGGATGCAGGGGAGGTCGCTTGTGCCGATCCTGCAGGGCGAGGCCGACCCGCACACCCATAAGGACGACATCTACTGCGAATACTACAACGCCATGCCGTTTCACGATCCGCCGCCGTACGGGACGATGTACCGGGACGGGCGGTACAAGATCTGCGTCTTCCACGGCACCCACCGCGGCCAGGGGGAGCTGTATGACCTGCAGGAAGACCCCGACGAGTTCGAAAACCTGTGGGATGAGCCAACCTGCGCGGGCCTCAAGCAGGACCTGATCGCCCGGTGCTTCGACCGCAGCGTCTTCACCATGGACCCCTGGCCGGAGCGGGCGGGGCGGTATTGAGGGGACCGCTTCATCTGAGCCCTTCCACCGGCATGGCATCAACCAGGGTCTTTGTCCCTTTCGTCTCTCACTGGCGTAACGCAGGTCACCATCAGGCGTTGGCGTATTGGTGATCGCACAGGGCGCGGGGGCACACCCGCCGAAAGAGCAGGTATCATGCCTGAGTACGACTGCCTCATCATCGGCGCCGGCAGTGGCGGTATCGGGGCGGCAATCGCAGCCGGCCGTCGGGGACTGCGAGTGCTGGTGGTTGAAAAAGCGCCCGGCATCGGAGGCACCGCCGTCCGCGCCGGTGTCCATGCCTGGGAGCCAGTCGCCGGAGCCACCGGCATTCCGTTTGAGATCTACCGGCGGCTGACAGCGCATGAAAACGCCGTCGCCATCACCTCCCTCGACCGCCACCTCCTGTGGGATGACACACAGCCTCCGTGGCCGGGCTCGCTGAAGGTCCCTGATCCGGATCGCACCTACGCCGACACGCTGCAGCGTCACGGCGCCCGCTCAATGGCACAGGACGAGGGGTTCTGCCGCCGCGTGTTTCATTCGGTGATCTTCGAGCCACGGCCCTACGTGCGGGTGGTCGAAGCGATGCTTGATGAGGCAGGCTGTGACGTTCGCTGCGGGACGGCCTTCGTATCCGCCGATGTGCGTGACGGGCATGTGTGTTCCGTACAGCTCGATGACGGCTCCAGCATCTCCGCCCACACATACCTCGACTGTAGCGCCGATGCGGTGGTGTGTGAGGCGTGCGGATGTGAGATAATGTTCGGGCAACAGGCGCGAGGCCGCTTCGACGAGCCACACGCCCCGGATAATCCCGGCACCCGGATCAACGGCGCCACACTTGTCTATCGCGTCACCCCAGCGCAATCCCCCGCAATCGAGCCGCTGCCGAACGGTGTTCCTGCGGATTGCTGGTGGCGGGATCACTTTCCGAGTGCAGCTTTTAACCAATATCCCTGCACAGACCTGAACATCAATATGCTCCCGACGCTGTCCGGCGAGGAGCTGAGCTCACTCGGATATGAGGCGGGGATGGCCGAGGCGCGACGCCGCATTCGCGCCCACTGGCATGACCTGCAGACACGGTACGAACTCTTCCGCCGCTATCGCATGAGGTGGATTGCGCCGGAATTGGGGGTGCGCGAGGGGCCGCGTGTGGTGACCGAATATGTGTTGAACGAAAACGATCTGCTGGCGGGATTAAGCGGACAGTGTCACAACGACATCATCGCCATCGCCGACCATGCCATGGACACCCACGGATCCGGCGGGGGCTGTGAGGAGCTGGCCGAACCGTATGGGGTTCCCTACCGCTGTCTGCTCCCCGAAGGTTTCGACAATCTCCTGGTGGCGTGCCGGGGCGCTGGCTTCAGCTCCATCGCCGCTTCGAGTTGCCGCCTGTCCCGGACGATGATGCAGCTTGGGCAGGCCGCCGGGATCGCCGCCGCCATCGCCACGGAAAGATCCATCCCCGCTTCGAATATCTCCACCGACACCCTCCGCGGGCAGCTCCACCGCCATCAGGTTCAGCTTGAGTGGCCGATGGCTGCGCGACTTCGGGCATATCTTAGCTCTCCCGCCAGGTGATCACAGGCCAGACCTCCTTCTCCGTCGCCATTTATTGAATTCCTTTCATGCCGCCTTTTGCATACGCCGTCGCGTCGCCTCCGGCTGGATATTGGAATGCGCGCAGTTGCTCACAAAAACACAGAAGGACACCAGATGGTGCGTGAAGAGCAAAAAGAGGCCGTCGCTTACAGAGCCTCTGAGGGTTGCGACACAACGCAACAGTGCCTCATACAAACCAAAGGTCCCGTGGCTCGGAGAGCCTTCGGAGTTTGCCACAAACCACAATAGTGGCTTATAAAACTGCCAGATACTCTCAAAGGGCGTTGACTCGGGCGGAGCTGATTGCAGGTGCGGTGCAATCAGC
>JBKHJK010000174.1:0-5476 GCA_046538215.1 Armatimonadota bacterium | reverse complement strand
GTGCAGGGACGTCGCCGGAGCAGGTCAAGGACATCCTCTTCCGTGTGCTGATGGTCGCTGGCTCCCGCGTAGTCCTCCGGCAGCGGTGCGATGATTTCGGCTTTTGCACCAAGTGCCGCCTGCACGTGCGAGAGACGATCGGGTGTCAGCGCCTTAACATCCGATTCCGTCGGCGGGCGCACCACCGTATTGAGCTGCACGCGATCCGGCTCGATGACCTCAATCGCTTCTCTCAGCGCCCGCATTTCCTCGTCCGTGTCATTCACACCGGCCACCAGCATGATTTCAAGCCACATCTCGCCGCTGCAATCGCGCCGGGCCGCCCGGATCCCCTCGATGATGCGAGCGATCTGCAGGTCACCCGCCGGCCTGTTGACGCGCTCAAACGTTTCCTGGGTGGCCGCGTCGAGTGAGGGGCTGAGAACATCAATATTTGTGAGCTGTGCCCGCACGTTTTCATCCCACAGCAGCGATCCATTCGTCAGGATGCAGGTGGGGATATCGCAGGCCGCCCGGATGCACTCGATAATCTGTCCCAACTCGGAGTTCAGCGTCGGCTCGCCGGATCCGGCGAGTGTGACGTAATCCGCGTCACCGTCCAGCTCCATCCAGCGCTCAAACTCCGGGCAGATGTCATCCGCGGGCATGTACGCTTTGCGCTCGAGGGTCAAATCGGTCGTGTGGCCAAGCTGGCAGTAGATGCAGTCTAAGCTGCAGACCTTATACGGCACCAGGTCAACGCCGAGAGAGCGCCCGAGTCGGCGCGACGGGACCGGGCCATACAGGTAATTAAAATCCTTTGCCGTTTGATCGGGCATCAGCGGTCACCAATACCCTTTTTCACCGCGTCCACGACAGTCTCGAAGGCTGTCCTGATCGCTTCGGGTGCATCGTCATCCACGACGCTTTTGCCCTGGTCCGACCGCGCCACAACATCGGGGACCAATGGCAGGGAGCCGAGGTACGGGACTTTCATCTGCTGCGCCATGGCCTCTCCGCCGCCTTCTGAGAAGATCGCCGTTTTTTCACCACAATGCGGGCACACGAAGCCGCTCATATTCTCAACGACGCCGATAACCGGCAGTTCGACCTTGCGAACGAAATTGATGGCCTTGCGGCAGTCGTCCTGGCTGACCTGCTGGGGAGTGGTAACAACGATGGCGCCGTCACCCTCCGGCAGCGCCTGGGCGATGGTGAGCGCTTCGTCGCCGGTGCCCGGAGGCAGGTCAACGATGAGATAATCCAGCGTCCCCCATTCGACATCGGCGAGGAACTGCCGCAGCATATTACCACGAAGCGGTCCGCGCCATATCGTGGGGCTGTCAGGCTCGGGAAGCATCATCGCCATGGAGATAACCTTCATCCCATCGGGCCCGGTGGCGGGGACGATTTGCTCGCCGTGCGCCTGCAGACGCTCCCTGTCTGTGCCGGTCATCACCGCTGCGTTGGGGCCGTGAAGGTCGGCGTCAAGGAGCCCGACCGCCTCACCCTGTCTGGCCAGCGCCCGGGCGAGATTGGCGGCGACGGTGGATTTGCCGACACCGCCCTTGCCGCTGATGACCATGATAATATGCTTGATATCTCCGGCCCGCTTTTCGATTGTCTTTTGCTGTTGCATGTACCGCTCGTGGGCATCCTGCTGCTGATTCATGGTGTCTGATGTGTCGTTTTCATCTTCGTTCGAACGTCCGAAAAGAGCCATGTCATTTCGCCAGTCTTTCAGGGTAAGTTTACAGTTCGAGAATTTCGCTCATTCGGGACCACGCCGCACGGATACCTTCTGCGACCTCGCTGTTGGTATATTCCACAAGAGGAGTGCCTGCGGCCATAGCCTCAGTAACGGTCTCATCATAGGGCAAACGGGCGATGATCTCAATGTCGCGCTCCGCACAATACTCGGCGATACGCTCGCTGTTTTCTTCGTTAATATCCCACTTGTTGATAATGACGCTCAGGGGGATGCCGAAGTGTGCGATAAGATCTGATACGCGCTCCATGTCATGGATTCCCGACAGGGTGGGCTCTGTGACAACGAGGGCCATATCGGTATCTGCGATGGCCGCGGTGGCGACACAGCCGATACCGGGAGCGCCGTCAATGAGAATGAACGGCTCCTGGTCCTGCAGCGCGATATCTTCGGCCTTCTGGCGGACCATAGTGACAAGCCGGCCGGAGCTTTCAGCCCCGGGGTTGAGTCGCGCATAAACGAGCCTGCCGTAGTTCGTACTACCCACACGCCAGGTTCCGCACGAATACGGCTCCATGGTGAGGGCGTTTTCAGGGCAGACGACCGTGCAGAATGCGCAGCCCTCGCAGGCGAGCTCGTCAATGTCATCAACCGTGATTGCGTCGAACCGGCACGCCTCTTCGCATGCACCGCATTTGATACAAAGATCTTCATCGCGCACCGGGACCTGGGCGCCCATGAACTCGCCGGTGTCTTCGATCTCGTTGGGTGTGATAATCTGGTAAAGGTTGGCTGCATCAACGTCACAATCGGCCATGACTTTATTTTCAGCCAATGCGGCGAAGGAGCCGACAACCGTGGTCTTTCCGGTGCCTCCTTTACCGCTTACAATAGTCAATTGACGGGGAGATGTGGCCATTTGTCAGTATGCTCCTGTTCTGAGTGCGTTGGTGGCGATCTGTATGTGATGTGCGCGGCTGGCCGCCGATCTACGACCAGCCGCGCGGGTTGCTGCGGCGTCAGGGCCGGATTACCATCGTCCGCGACCCCGGCCACCGCCCCGACCCCAGGCCATTCCCATGCCACAGGGGCCGAGTCCTCGACCATAGCCGTAGAACGGGCGCATGTATCCACCGCCCCACATGGGGGCACGCCATCCGCCGTACGGGTATCCATAACCGCCATAACCGGAGTACGGGCTGGCGAAGCGGTTGAAGCCCCACGTGTTAAAGGGCATTCCCCATACGCCGCCTGTCCATGGATACATTTGGCTACCGTAGCCGAAACCTCCATAGCCGCCGTAACCGCCATACGCGGTTGCCGCCGGGTTGCAGTAGCCTCGGCCACCACCCGTCATTGGTCCCATTCCACCTGGTCCAGTTCCATCAAATCCTGGCATCGTGACACCTCCTAACTAAGGTGTATTGTTATGTTGTTAGTCCGGCAGTTATTTCATAAAGGAGCCTGATTGTTTCAGCTCCGGGTCATACGGGCGCCGCACTTCGGACACTCTCGCTTATAGCACGGCACTCCGCGCTGATGTGCGACTTCGTTCCCACAACTCGGGCATACACAGACCCCACCGGGACCGGCAGCCTGGGGGCCACCCTGGCGACCCCGGCCTCCGCCACGGCCACCAGCTCCCCCGGCGCCTCGCCCCGTTCCAGGACCCTGTCCTGTCGGTCCAGTTCCGTCTCCTCGTGGCATTTAAATCACTCCCTGTCTGTTCTTTGCAGTGTTAATCGCGCCGAGAATCCTCTGGAACATATCGACAAGCCTGTCCTCGTACTCCGGCCTCGCTGAAAGTAGTGAATGGCCGCGCGAGTAGGCCTCGGCGATCGAGCGGTCCTGCGGGATGCGCAGGAGGATGTCAATACCCTCCTTGCGGCAGTAGTCGTCCACGCCCTGGTCGCCCACGCCGTCGCGGTTGATCACCACACCGGCCGGAACGCCGAGCGTGCGGCATGTTTCGACGGCGTCACCCAGGTTCGACAGCCCGAATGGCGTCGGCTCGGTGACCAGGATGCAGTAATCGGTGTCCTCCACTGTTTCCTGCATCGGGCAGGCCGTGCCGGGAGGGGCGTCAAGGATGGTAATCATGTCCGGGTTGATGTGACCCTTCACGGCACCGGTGACAGGTGTCGCGCGCTGGTCACCAACGTTAAGATTGCCGGTGACGAAGTTGATGCTGCCGGCGACCGTTCCGGTTTCAACTGTGCCCACGCGCCGGTCAATTTCAGTAATTGCGTCCACGGGACACGCATACGAGCAGGCGCCACAGCCGGCACACAGATCGTGGAACGTCAACACCGCATCACGGATAACGGCGATGGCCGAAAACTGGCATGTCTGGGCGCAAATCCCGCACCGGGTGCACACCTCCAGGTCCACCTCGGGGACCTTCACAAAAACAGGTTCCTCGGTCTCCAGCTCCGGCTGCATCAGCAGATGAGCGTTGGGCTCCTCCACATCGCAGTCAATGATTTGCACCTCTGCGGGGTAATGCTCGTTCAGCGCAATAGCGAGGCTTGTCGCAAGCAGTGTTTTGCCTGTCCCGCCCTTGCCTGCGGCGACTGATATTTTTGGTTTCGGTGTTGGCAGTTCGGACATTGGATGATGCTCCTGTCTTGTGGTATCGGCAATAGGTCTATCCCTTGCGCTTCTTGCCCGCGTCGGCCGAAGTATTCGGCTCTTCCAGTAGCTCGAGCTCACCAGCTTTGAAGCGTTCGATAACATCTCGAACAGTGCCAGTCGAACTCGCGTAGGCCTTGAGCTGGCCTTCGTTGAGAGCATGGTAGGCATGTGGCCCGATGACGCTGCAAATGACAGCATCTGCGTCGGCGTCCGAGGCGAGCTGTGCGGCTGCAATGCCTGCACCGGTGCCCGCCAGTGCCCCCGGGTTCTCCAGACCTTCGGCGTCCATGGTTTCCGTATCAACGACCACGATGTACGGAGATCGGCCGAAACGCGGATCCACGGGCGCGTTTAGATCTTTGCCAGTCGAAGGAACTGCGACTTTCATGATTATCCTCCTTTACGGTTTTGTGGGCCGTGTGAGACCCGGCAGCTATTCGAGCTCAGACTGGAGCTGCTCGATTTGGGCTTCAAGCCATTTGAGTTGCTGCTGGAGCATATCGCGCTGCATCTGCAGCATTTCAAGCTGCATCTGCATCATCTGCTGCTGGTCGCCGGGCATACCCATCTGCGGGCCACCCCACGGTGCTCCCATCGGCGGCATCATCGGTCCGCCCATCGGTCCATACTGCGGGGGCATTCCGTACGGGCTCTGCGGCTGGCCCTGTGGAGGCTGCTGCGGCTGCTGGGGGGCACCGGTTGCGGGACCGGTCTGCTGGCCCATGCCGGCGCCTGCTCCCATGCCTCTGCCGCCTCCGCCCATACCACGACCTGTACCGCCACCCATACCTGTGCCCATACCGCCGCCCATGCCACGACCTGCGCCACCCATGCCGAACTTCGAGTCGACGCTGGCCTCGCTGACTTCCGGGGCCTGTCCGCCTGCGACCGCCCGGGCAGCCTCCTCAACGGTGCCACCTGCGAACTGAAACATCCTGATGCCGGCTGACTGCAGCGCGTCAAGAGCCTTAGGGCCGAAGTTGCCTGCAACGACCGCCTCGGCATCTGTCTCGCCGACAAACTGCGCGGCCGCGATGCCGGCTCCGGATCCCTGCTGAGTTGCCTCGTTTGGATACGCCTGGAACTCCATCGACTCCGTATCAACGACCACAAAATATGGACTGCGTCCAAATCGCGGATCGGTCGGAGCCTGTA
>JBKHJK010000173.1:0-5491 GCA_046538215.1 Armatimonadota bacterium | reverse complement strand
GAACTGTTTTGCCCGGGAGTAAATCACCTAAATCCAGGGTGACTTCAATTAGTTCAGTGCCGGTTTCCGGGGCGAGTTTCCCCTGCCACGTGTCGATAATCTCGTCATATTCTCCATCCAGCGTCGTCTGGTCTCGCAGATGCTCTGCCAGTTGAATGTCCGCCTCTCTTGGGTCACGACTGCCTCCAACGACTTCGGCGTGACCATCCGAATACTTGAGGATTCTCAAGTGCAGCATCTCGCTCACTCCTTCAGAGATGGGTGCTCGACCGTATTAGTAACCGGACATCGCGTGCGAATCTGGCTTGCACAGCATCGTAATCGAGCGAACGCCCGAAGCTCTATCAACCGTGGACAAACGCAAACCACAGGTGCGGGCTTTAGCTGACTGTGCTACACTTGAAATAGTATACGAAAAACCACCGAAGATCGAGAGGTGGACATTTTGAGAGGTTGCAGCCTGCACAAAAGCGACTGGGAAGACACCCTTTTCGATATGACTGCGCGCTGTGCACATCGGCTAACGCTTTTGGCCCCATTTGTAAAGTACAACGTCTTCGAGCGTCTTCTCGGTGTGAAAGCAGACTCTGTCGAAGTGCGGCTCCTAAGCCGTTTCAGTGTGCCCCAGTTTCACAGAGGTGTCTCCGACATTGCAGTGTTTCGACGGGCGCTCGCGACCGATAGCGTCGTTCGGAGCTTGCAGCGGCTGCACGCGAAGGTCTATATATTCGATGACACACACGCCATTGTAACATCCGGCAACCTGACAACTGCAGGGCTACAATCCAACGTTGAGTATGGGGTTGTGCTCTCTGATGTCGAAATGGTCGAGGAGATTGTTGCCGACTCGAAGGCCCTCTTCACAGCAGACGAGGTCGGAATCATCGACATGGAGACAGTGGCAGAAGTCGAAGCGATACTTGAGCATGCGGCGCCGCCGACTGAATCTCAACTGCCTGACGTACAAGTCCAAACCCTCGGTGACCGGCAAATCATCGAGAGCGGAGAGATATTCGACGGTGACATCGACGCAATCAGGCACTCTCTTACAGGCTGGAAGGCTTCCGTCTTTGATGTGCTGACGCAAATTCCGGCAGCAGAATTCAACCTCGAAGAAGTTTACGAGTTCGTACCCGATTTGAGTGAGCAGTACCCTGACAACCGTCACATCCATGCGAAGATCAGGCAGCAGTTACAGTACTTGAGAAAGCTCGATTTGGTGCGCTTTCTCGGAAAGGGGCATTATCGCAAGCTATGGAAACAAGACTATTCATCTTCCTGACCGACGAAGGCTTCACGTTTCAACCAGGATCGAAACAAACGGAGCCAGACGTTGCCAACCGGCAGGTGCTCGGTTTTGCACGAGGGTTGAATGCTGACGACGCCTTTGAAAACCTCGTACAAAGAAACCCATGGCTCCGCGAAACCAGCTTCTGCGAGACATTCTGCTATGCAATCGACGAAGAAACATGTGCTAAACCCGTAAATTTCTCTATTCCGGGGGCATCTAACTGACATCCACCCACACGGGGCTGGACCAGGCCATCTCCCAGTCGTGCTGGATGACGCGGATGTAGTAATACACGAACGGCTCGCGCCCGGGGGCCTCGAAGGTGTAGTCTCGCATGTCCGTGTCGTCCGACCATTCCATCGTCAGGATGCTGGTGCCGTTTCCGCCCCTGGTGAACACCGTCTGTCCGTTGCGGACCACCTCGATGGCCTCGATGGGGGCGGTGCCGGCGACGTTGACCTCGATATTTCGCTCTGCATCCGGTTCCATGGTCAGCTCCTGCCCCATCACCGAGTCGTTGAGGGTGAAATCCAAAAGCAGCTTGATGCCGGTGGTGGCGTAGCAGCGGCGGGCGTGCAGGGCCTCGAAAATGTCGCCCTTGGTCAGCCGCGGCGCCCACACACAGGCGTATCCGGGCCTGTAGTACCGCAGGGCGCTGCCGGTGGATTCGATGCCGGGGCCGCCGGGGATGGAAAGGTGGGTGTCGGAGGAGCCGATGAAGCCCATCCGGTGGCCCATCCGCAGGGCGTCCTGTGCAAAGCGGCCCTCGGAGTGGTCGGTGACCTTCCGGGGATTGCCGCTGTATTCACTCGCGCCCCATTTCGAGTAAATCTCCAGCAGCCGCAGCAGCTCGTCATCGCGATCCTGCAGGTCCGCGCCTTTCAATCCCACGCCGGCGAAATCCTCCGGTGCGGAGGTGTGGTGGGGGATGACCAGGGCGTCTTTTCCCCGCAGGCAGTCGTTGAGCTTCGCCGCGGTGTTGCTGATTTCATCAAAGGGCCGGAAGAACGGCTCATCGTTGTTCAGGTAATAGACATTGCGGTCGCCGTAGCAGCGGTCGCCGGAGGCCTCGATATGGTCGAAGTCGTCAGGAATCAGCTCCGCCTTCCAGTCCGCCTGCCATTCGAAGGACAAAAACGCGGCGAACTCGTCGTCCACGGTGTACTCCTCCGCGGCCTGTTGAAGCTCCTGCCAGTTGGTCTCCGTCAGTGGCGGACGGGCGTCGCGATAGCCCGTGCAGCTGTGCCGGAACAGCTCGGTGACACCGGTGACGGCGGAAAAATCGATGCGGGCGACATCGCGGGCGTACTGGTAGTAGGCGTCAACATCGCACGTCCCCCCGCAGAAGAAGACCTTTCCGTGAATGTCGCCGAAATACACCTTCATATCATCATCGGCGTTGACGAAGACGGGGTTTGACAGCGAGCCGATGTTGCTGTCGAGATCGCGGGCGCTGAGATAATGCACACCGGGATGCTGCAGGCTCCGCGACCATTCTGCTGTGCCCTTTTGGAGGCGGAGCTGCTGCATGTCGCGTCCGTCGGCCACCTCGACGATGTTGTAGGCGTCGGCGGCGATGTTTTCCATGGCGTCGCGGGCGTCTATATGGGCGGTGAACTCCTCACCGGGGATCACCACTCCGGGGACGTGGACGGTCAGGTGCTCCATCGGCCCGGCCATGATCTGCAGATCGGCGGTGCTCTCACAGTAGGGCGGCTCGTCGTCGATGTATCGGCGCAGGAAGAACTTCACAACCGTCGGAAAGGCGACGGTGGACATATCCACGGGCTGGCCGACCTGCGGGTTGTGGATAGTCAGGGTAATCGTGTCGCCCTCAGCGAGGTGACCATCGGTGACCTCCACGCATATCGACATGACGGGCGTGTCGGTGTATGCGCTGTAGGCACGGGGTACCGTGGAGATGTCAAGCTCGGCTCCGGTGCTGGCTTTTGCGGTGACGTAATTCGGGCGGTCGGGGTCATTGGCCTGCGGGCTGATCCACCGGCTCTCGCGCCGCTCGAAGTAAAAGGCGTCTCCGGCCGCGGCCTTGAACTCGTCGAGGGTGTGGATTATGGTGATATCGAATTTTTCCCCAACACGCACGGGGTAGTCGGGTATGAGGCGAAGCTGTCCCATCTCGGGAACCGCTTTTGGTCTCGGCACATCACTCACTCCCTGAAGGTGCTTTGGAGTCGTTGTGGGAAGTATATTCCTCCGAACCGACAGATTACCCTTCATATCATGCAGATGGAAGGACTGCCGCTGATGGTGATAAACGAACATACGGTTGACATAGAGGGAGCCGGCCAGATTCCGGTCTATCCGCTGAATACGATAATCGTCGGCTCCGGGGCAGCGGGGCTGAACTGTGCAAAGCAGCTTCATGACCTCGGCGAACGGAGCATGGCCGTGGTCACCTCGAAGCTGGGCGCGGGGACGTCCAACAACTCCGGCTCCGACAAGCAGACCTACTACAAGCTGGGTGTATTCGGGGATGTCGCCGACAGCCCCATGGACTTCGCCCGCACTCTCACGCAGGGCGGGATGTGTCATGGCGATACGGCCTACTGTGAGGCCCTCGGGTCGGCTCCGGCCTTCTTTGAACTCGCTCGCATCGGCGTGGAGTTTCCCTTCAACGAATATGGTGCATACGTGGGCTATAAAACTGACCACGACCCCCGGCAGCGGGGGACCTCGGCGGGGCCGAAGACCTCCATACAGATGTTTGAGTGCCTGCTGGAGGAGTGCCGCGGGCGGGGGGTGCAGATTTTCGACGGCTATGAGGTCATCCGTCTGCTCACGGATGATGAGGGGAATCTCACCGGGGCGCTGGCACTGAACCGCGAGCGGCTTGATGAGCCGGATCATGGCCTGACGGCCTTCGCCGCCAGTAACATTGTGCTGGCGACCGGCGGTCCGGGCGAGCTGTTCGCCACCACCGTCTATCCGCGCAACCAGGTGGGCAGCCACGGCCTCGCCCTGCAGATCGGCGCGCGTGCCAATAACATGAGCGAGTTCCAGTTCGGAATCGCCTCCACGGGCTTCCGATGGAACCTCTCCGGGTCCTACCAGCAGGTCGTGCCCTGCTACTTCTCCACCGATGAAGACGGCGGCGAGGTGCGGTATTTCCTCAACGACTATTACGAGACCATGAGCGATGTGGCGACGAACACCTTTCTGAAGGGCTATCAGTGGCCGTTTCATGCCGAGCGGCTGCAGAATTACGGCAGCTCGCTGGTGGATATCGCCATCCACAAGGAGACCCGGGAGGGCCGGAGGGTCTATATGGACCTGTCGCGCAACCCGGTGCCCGGGCCGGATATGGAGCAGTTTTCGGTGGAGGTCCTGTCTGAGGAAGCCCGCGAATACCTCGAGAAATCCGGCGCCACCGCCGACACCCCTTACGATCGCCTGCAGGAGCTCAATCCGCTGGCGATTGACATTTACACCGAGCATGGCGTGGATCTGCGCAAGCCGGTGGAAGTCGGGGTGTGCGCGCAGCACTGCAACGGGGGCCTGTCGGTGAACACCTGGTGGGAGACGACCGTCCCTCACCTGTTCGCCATCGGTGAGGTGGCGGGGACACACGGCGTTCGTCCCGGCGGCAGCGCACTCAACGCGGGACAGGTGGGAGGCTGGAGAGCCGCACACTATATCGCAAACAGATATCGGTCCCAAACTCCCGATGGTGCGGGATGGACCGAGGCAAATCGCGGCGCGGTGGAGACCGAAATCACCCACATCAAGCAGCTCCTGGACGATGGCGGGGCCAACAGCCTGAAGGTGCGGCATGACATCGCCCGGCGCATGGACGAGGTGACGGGAATCGTGCGGAGGCTGCCCAATATCGTGGACGCCGCGGCAGATGCGGCCAAGCTGTACAGCGATCTCACCGGCCTGCAGCAGACGGTCAGCGAACCCTCAAAGCTCATTGAGGCATACCAGAACGAGCATCTCGCTCTCACAGCCCTGGTGGTCCTGCGTACGATCGAGGACATCATCCGGCGTGGTGGTGGCAGCAGAGGAGCCTACATGGTGCTTGACCGCCGTGGAGACCGCCTGGTGGAGACGCCGGATGGGAGCATGATGCCGCACCGCTCTGAAAACCTGGAGATGCGCGAGGAGGTTGTCGAGGCGGAGTGGCGCGATGATGCGGTCAACATCAGTGTAACACCCGTGCGGCCGCTGCCGGACGATGAT
>JBKHJK010000172.1:0-5493 GCA_046538215.1 Armatimonadota bacterium | reverse complement strand
CCCTGAGAAGCCCGAGAAGCCCGAGGCTGTCAATCGGCCCCTGGATTGCGACATCGGCGGGTTTGAAAAGACGGTGCTGCGATCTGACACACCCGTGCTGGTTGACTTCTGGGCCCCGTGGTGCGGGCCGTGTCTGACGATGCATCCAACACTGAACCGCATCAGCCAGCGGTACGCGGGAGATGTCAAAGTCGTGAGAATTGACATCAGCAAATCGTGCAATCAGCCGCTGGTACAGCAGTACAATATTCGGAGCATTCCGTACCTGGCGGTGTTTAACGACGGCGTGGTGGTGGAACATCTGGTCGGAGCGCGCCCGGAGCAGGAGATTGCAGCGGCCCTCGACCGGGTGCTGCGAAACTGAAAGACTGTGTAAGTTCTTCTGGAGAATCTGACATCGTGGAGCAATGATTGAAGAGGCGCTGATCGTGACGGTGCGCTACTGGAGTCGGCTTCAGGACGAATGCTGCGGTGCTCAGCGGCGGGGTGCAGCCATGCTCGTGCCGCTGGCTGTGTTCAGATGCTTCATCTTCGCTACAAGAGCTTCGCGGGCGCGAGAGAGGCGCGATTTGAGTGTCCCCACCCGGCAGCCGATAATCCCGGCGGCCTCCTCGTAGCTGCGCTCTTCGAGATCCACCAGTACCAGGGCCTCGCGCTGATGTGGCGGAAGGGTTTGGATGGCCGCAAAAACGGTGTGCAGTATCTCAGTCAGTTCTGCGCACCGGTGTGGCTCTGAAGAGGTGTCGGCAACATCGCGAGACATTTTGCTGCGGCCTGCGCCAAATTCGTCGTTCAGCGAGTAATCTTCGTGACGGTCTCGGCGCCTCCGGTAGCGGAGTTCGTTAATTGCGGCATTTGTAGCGATACGGCCCAGCCAACTGCGCAGAGAGTGCTCGTCACGGAGCGAGAACCCGGAGAAGTTGACAAAAGCGTTGATGAACACGTCCTGGGTGAGGTCTTCGGCCTCCGATGGGCCACATATACCGCATATCAGCGAGTATATCCATTCGTGATAGCGGTCCACGATAACTGAAAATGCAGCGGCCCGGTCGTGCCGTCCGATTTGCACAAGCGTGCTGTCACAAAGGTCTCCGGTGGAGACGATGCAGCTATCTGTATTTGACTTCCGCTCTTCCGAAAGCAAAAGCGGGTGCATCCCCGGTCACCCCGCATGACCACGCCACCACCGCCCAATGGATACAAAAGGTAACACCGTATATTATAGTATGCACCTCTTGCCGCGCGGCAAAACATGATAATTCACAAAACTCAAGCATTGTTGGGAAAGTTTTTGGCGCTATGGCCCGGAGGGGATAAAGTGCGCGAGCATCTGCTCGTGCATCATGGTTCGGAAAAGCTCCACTGCGATCAGGTGCTGGCCATGGACGGTCGGATGCACACCGTCTTCACGCCGCAGGTACCCCGATAGAACCATAAGATCCCGGTAATCGAGGCAGGCTCCATCAAATTGTTCGCCGATGGCCAGATTGATGAAGCTCTGGTTGATGTCGCACAAAGCCGCGTTCCTTTGCGATGAAACCTCGCGCACGACCTCTGCATACGCCGCCACCTTCTGGTTGCAGCCACCGTAGTCGGCGTAATGGTCGGTCTCCCACGAACGGTGCAGACGGTTGATGATCGGGTTTGGCGTCATGAAGATGACGCGTGCGCCGAGGTCGCTGCAGCGCCGGTGGATTTCGCGGAGGTTCTCGGCAAACTGCTCCTCCGGAGTCTTTTTGTGCTCTTCCCAGCGGATGTCATTGAGGCCGAATTCGACCGTGACGATATGCGGGTCATGGGCCTCAACATCGGTCTCAAAGCGTGCCAGCCCCTCGGCGCTGGTCTCACCACCGTGGCCGGAGTTGATGACAGATGCAGTCGTCCCGTGCGGCTGTCCGATATGGCTCAGGCGCCGCTGAAGCAGTGCGGGAAATGCGTCCTCGATGGGAACGTGTGGAGTGCCCTGGGTGACGGAGTCGCCAAAACAAACGATACGCAATTGGGCCATAAGAGTCCTCCTGTGATTACACACCATCGTGCGGATCTGTGGCCGGTGCCTGATTGCTGCAGGGTATCACGACCTGGGGAGTGTCAAAAAGCCGTCCTGCGCCTATTCGGCCAGCGCTGCGGCGGCTTCGGCGACAGTTGAATAAACCGGGATCATTCCATCCAGCCGCAGGCGCTGAAGCTGTGTGACGAGGGCCTCATCTTCGACGGCGAATGCAATGTCGCCGCCGCGGTCGCGCAGCTCCATCGCACCCCACGCCAGTGTCGCCAGGGCTGCATGACCGATGCACGAGACGCCCGTCATCTCGATGATCAAATACCGCGCGCCCCCGACGATCAGGCCGTTGAGCAGCGGCTCAAGACGCTCGATATCGGGGCACTGATCTCCCGCCTCACCTTCGAGCGTTAATACATGCACATCGGGATGTTCGGCTGCGACCGACGCAATTGTCTCCATGATTGCACCTGCTATGCGGTGATAAAAGCGTTGTTGCTCTCGGCCCACTGCAGCAATTCGGTGGTGACCCAGTCGGGGATATCCACACTTCCTATTTCCACGGGGATGGGACCGCCGGGGCCGTGGCTGTCGCTCCCCCCGGTGATCAGCAGGTCGCGGTCACGGGCCATCTGCACGTACCGCTCGCTATCGGTCTTCGTGTGCCGCGTGTAGTACGCCTCGATGCCGCCCACGCCGAGATCCAGGACTTTCTGCACGATAGACTCACCGGCGCAAAGTCCGGGATGTGCGAGAACCGGGAGACCCCCGGCCTGCTTGATCAGCTCGATGCCCTCTGCGGGAGTGAGCTTATACCGGGGCACATACGCGGGCCTGCCACGTCGCAGGAATCGCGTGAAGGCCTCCTGCTGATTCTGACACGTCCCGTTGGCGACGAGGGCCTGGGCGATATGCGGTCGGCCGACACTGCCCGATCCGGCGTGGCGCTGCACGTCACTGTAATCCAGCGAAACTCCCAGTGCGTTGAGCTTCTGCGTGATCACGTGTGCACGTTGAACGCGGGAGTTGCGCACCACTGCCAGCTTCTCGGTGAGAGCCGTGTTGGAGCAGTCAATGAAGTATCCGAGGATATGCACCTCGGAACTACCGAGCTCTGTGCTGATTTCCAGGCCCGGGAACACCTGGAGGCCCTCCGGAGCGACCGACTGCGCCGGAGCCACGGCCGCGACGGTATCGTGGTCGGTGATGGACACGGCCTCCAGACCGATCTCATGCGCCCTGCGCACGATCTCCTGCGGTGTCTGTGAGCCGTCTGAGGCCGTTGAATGGACGTGTAAATCGAGCAGAACGGGTTCCTCCTGAACGACTGTAGTGACAGAATACTCTACTTCGTTTTCTGCACCCCGTTTTCCTTCCCACAGGCGATCATTGTGTCGGCCCACCGGCGGGCGAGGACGGCGGCGCCGTGCTTATCCAGCGGCTCGTTGCCACTTCCGCACATGGGCGATTGCACGCATCCGGGACAGCCGTCCTCGCACGGGCAGGCCTCAATCGTCTCTGCCACCGCATCCAGAAGCTCAGGCAGGCGGTGATAGACACCTCGCGCGATCCCCACGCCACCGGGATAGGAATCGTAGATGAAGATCGTCGGCTCACCGGTGTCGTGATGGACGGGTTCGGACGCCCCGCCCACATCGCGTTCGTCACACATGGCAAACAGCGGCAGCAGGGCGATGAGCATGTGTTCGACGGCGTGCAGCGTTCCGGCGAGGTCATAGCCAGCCTCCGCGCAAAACTCACGCACCTGCACAGAGCTGATCCAGAAGCCCGATGTCTCAAACTCCGTCACCGGAAGATCGAGGTCCTCCCTGCCGATTTCTCTGCCGTCAGTCTGTCGTATCCTGCGGAAGCCTATCACCTGCGATTTGAGCACGATCTGCCCGTAGCGAGCGTGAATGTCATCGTAGTTCGTGCTCTCATCGAGCTCCAGCAGATGGACATCGGCCTGCCGCATGGGACGGGTGAAATAGTTCACGCGCACCGGCTCAACGAAGGCCCGGCGCTCCTCCAGCTCCAGTTTCTGCACCCGGTAGCTTTCCCCGGCGTGCAGATAGATGGCGCCCCTGTGGATTTCGCGGAAGGCGGCGTCGGCGTCAACGGTGGCCAGAAGCTGCTCGCTTTCGGCCTCATAAACCTGGTAGGGCTCGCCGGAAATGGAGCGGATGCTGACTTTCGCCGCCGGATACATTTCCGGATGAAGCCAGTACCACGTTCCGTGACGCCTGGTGACAAAGCCTTCGGTGCCCAGAAGCTCCAGAAGTTCGGTCATCTGCGGGCCGAAAAGCTCCTCATCGCTGTCTCGCAGTGGTGTCTCGTACGCCGCGCACAGCAGGTGTGCCGCCAGGATGAACTCGTTTCGGGGATTGATGTTGGCCTCTTCGGTGGGCTTTTCCAATAGATACTCCGGGTGCTGCATGAGGTACTGGTGGAGCCCGCCCCGAATTGCGACCAGCAGAGCCAGCGAATCCTCCTGCTTTCTGCCCGCCCGCCCCGCCTGCTGCCACACGCTGGCGATGCTCCCGGGATAGCCGACCATGATGACGGCGTCAATCCCGCCAATGTCCACGCCGAGCTCCAGGGCGGTGGTGGAGGTGACTGCAAGCAGCTCGCCCTCAAACAGCCGGCGCTCGATGTCTCTTCGCTGCTCGGGCAGATATCCCCCGCGATAGGCCATGACCCTGTCCTGCAGGCCGTCCTCGCGGAGAATATCCCGCGCGTAGCGGAGGATCAGCTCCGTGGTGGTGCGTGAGAGCGTGAAGGTGATGCTTCGGATGCGCCTGCGGGCGAGGGCTGACAAAAGCTCTGCGGCCTCGGTGTTGGGGCTTTTGCGGCGTCCGGTGCTTTCGGCGATCACCGGCGGGTTCCACCAGCCGAAGATTCTGCGGCCCTGTGGCGAGCCGTCTTCATCAATGAGGCGGAAATCCAGCCCAGTCAGCTCCTCGGCCAGCTCCAGGGGATTGCCGATGGTGGCCGAACAGCATACCACCTGCGGAGCGGCGCCGTACTGGGCCGCGATGCGCCGCAGCCGCCGGATCACGTTGGCGGTGTGGGCGCCGAAAACACCCCGGTATGTGTGCATTTCATCAATGACGATATACTGCAAGTTCTGCAGGAAGCTGGACCAGGTGTGGTGATACGGCAAAATCCCGACATGGAGCATATCGGGGTTGGTGAGGATGACCTGTGCGTCGCGCTTGATCCGCCGGCGCCGCGATTGCGGGGTGTCGCCATCGTAGGTTTCGGCTTCGAACGCCTCTCCTGCGCCGAAGTCTGCCAGCTTGCGAAGCTGGTCCTGGGCGAGGGCCTTGGTGGGATAGATGAAAATCGCCCGCGTGGAGGCCCGCTGTGCAAGCGCCTGGGCGACCGGGACGAGGTAGCACAGCGTCTTCCCGCTGGCGGTGGAGGTCACAATACAGGTGTTTTGTCCATCCAGCGCCGCGTCAATCCCCTCCACCTGGTGGGTGTAGAGC
>JBKHJK010000171.1:0-5501 GCA_046538215.1 Armatimonadota bacterium | reverse complement strand
GTCTTTCTTCGTGCGGGCGTAGATCAGCTCGTATAGCTCATCCCGGCCCGTCAGCGAGAACACATCACTGTCATTGACGGCCGGAAACTGCATATTCGGGAACACGTAATACAGGGGGGCCTCGTACAGGGAGACGTATGCCTCGTTGTCGTAGAAATTCAGTCCCGAGTGGTACGCGGCCTCGACCGTCCACCGCAGAGCGTTGAGGGCGTAGAAGTGATATGCGGCGGTACCCTCGTACCAGAAGCCGTCCTCCAGGACGCTGTTTTCAAGCTGAAAGCGCAGGCCGCTTCTGCCGTTGATGGCGTCATAGGCGATCCGATCATCCTGCAGGCAAAAGCCCACAGCGGCGATCCCGGCATTGTGCCACGACTGCCAGTTGCTGATGCCCGCGTCGTGGCGCTTGATTGTCTTGACGACCTCGCGGAAGAAGCGGTCTTCGATCCGGTCTTTATCTCCGTCGGACAGGCAGGGGCTGTTGTAGATGAGGTCATAGCCCCATGCAGGAGCGATCACGGCCACGCCCTCGTTGAGTGTCTGCGAAAAGGCACGTCCGCCGGATCGCCCCTTGTTGCCGTTTTTGTCGTGCAGCTCAAAAGTCGGATACTTCTCGGCATAGCCCAGCAGATATTCGCGAGCCTTCTCGGCGTATTTTTCATCACCCGTGAACTGGTATGCCAGCCCCAGGTCGCGGATTTTGCGCCAGTTGCCGCTGTGCTGCCACGTGTAGCGGACATCGTCATAGGGCCAGCCGGTATAAACCTCGCCGCAGTTTCGGCACACGTGCGTGTCGTCTTCTTCATTGTACCGAAGGCGGTGATTGCATTTCTCACACACGTAATAATGCGACCACTGCCCGCCCTGGTCTGGTATGTCAATCGCTTCGGCGACGATATTATCACCTGTGCTGATGATGGCGTCGAGACGCTCTTTGGCCCAGTCATAGGTCTCTGCACGTTTTTTTGCGCGATCAAACAGCGCCGTGTCGCCAAACAGCATCGGGTGCTCGCGTTTTTCAAGCGGTACCATGTCGCTGACGGTCACCTCCAGATCGGGGAGTTGTTCACCGGCGCTAATGTGAACGATGAAGTCTTCACCTTTCAGCGGTTCGATAGCCCGGCCGATATCCGCCCGGGACTCGAAGGCCACCTCAATCTCTGCGGCCTCGCCGGAGGGGATAGAGCCGGTGGTTTCGGAAACCGTGGCGTCAAAAACATGAGGAGCCGTCGCAGCCTCGGGACGGCGCACTGAGAGGTCGAAGCTCGTGTCATCTGCAGAGCGGTTGGTGATTGCGAGAGTGCAGGTCCCGTGAACGGCTCCCTGACGCCAGAAAAAATCGCTGCCGCCGATCTCCGCCGAGGCCGGGTCTCTGACCAGCTTGATGTCATCGAAATGCAGCACCGTATCGTCCAGCGGCTGGTTCCCCCAGCCTCCGGCACTGATGCGGAAGGCGTCGATCTTGTGCCAGCCGACCGGGCTGCGACCATTGCCGAAGTCATCCTGCAGGTCCAGGCTTACGTGCTTCCAGCCCTCCCAGGTGACTCGCAGATGGTAATAGAAGTAGTCCCAGCCCTCGCGCTCGTCGTTTTCAGATTCCGCCACAAGTGTCAGGCGCTGGTTATTGGCGACAGCCGAATGCAGCCAGAAGGTGAGGCGGTCGTATCCGGACCAGTCCTTTGGGATGTTCTCTCCGTGGAGGTTGGAATTTTCGGGGAGATTGGCCCATTTTCCGGCCATGTCGCCTTCCCTGACATGCTCGTCACTCTGCGAGAGGGGATCCCACACGGTGTCCTCAAAATCCGCAAGGACCACCACATCCTGCGCCGCCGCGATATTGCCCATGAGCAGACATATCACCACGGCCAGCAGTAATGCCATTGGGGGTACTGTCTTTGCCATTCTCACCCACTCCTTTCGATCACCGGGCGGCCTGTGATGTTACTCCGTGTCTACCCACACGGGGCTGGACCACGCCATTTCTCCGTCTGTTTGAGTGACGCGGACGTAGTAGAATGCGCTCTCATCTGTGTCTTCGTCGGTGGCGGCGAGATGGTCTGCAGGCCCCTGTGGCTCCCAGCGGATGACGTTTCGGCCATCCTTGACGAGCTGGACGGTGTCGAGGTCAGCGGTTCCCTGCACATCGATGCTTATTTCGCGCGGCTGGCCTGCGGGCGCCTGGATTTCACTGCCCATGACGGCGCCATTCACCCGGAAATCAAGCATGATCCGCACCCCCGTGGTGGCGTAACATCGCCGGGCGTACATGGCATCCCACACCGCATCCCGGGTCAGATTCTCGGCCAGCACCGCGATGAAGCCGCTGCCGAGCCGGTGGTTGATATGCGGCTGGCGGAAGCTCCACTGGGCGTTGCCGGGATTGCCGTCATGGCCGTCACTGGAGGCCATTAACCCAAGGCGATACCCCATCTTCAGCGCATCCTGAGCACCGATGCCGGGCACGCGGTCGGCGGCATAGCCGGGGAAGGGAGCGCCGTAGTATTCCGAGTTCCCCCACGTCGAATAGACCTCCACCAGCCGGTCGAACTCCTCGTCCATGTACGACCAGTCGAGCGGGAAGAACCCGACACTGGGGTGGTGGGCGATGGTGAGGGCCTTCGCGCCACAATCGCGCAGGGAATCCCACAGGTCCTGCGGGGAGCGGCTGGTGTCGCTGATGGCGTTGTGGCCGGGGCCGGGATTGTTATCAAAATACGGCCAACCGGTGTCGCGGTAATACACGTTGCGGTGGCCATATTTTGCGGAGGTCCACTCATAGGCGGGGATGACCACGAAGCGGCCGTCCTCGTTGTATTCATCCATCTGCTCGCAGCGGTCCTCCCAGTCATCCTGGTCCCGGAGCTGCCAGTCGTGCTCGGCGATGCTCAGGAAATCGAGACCCGAGACATCGCGCGCGTACTCGTAGTTTTCATCCAGCGTTCCCGTGCCGCAGCTTCTGCCACTGCCGTGTTCCTCGCCGGTGTGGGCATGGATGTCGCCGAAATAGACGTTGTACTCGCCCGCTCTGGGAGCAGTGCGGCCTGACATCACCATCTCAAGAGCGTTATCGAGATAGCATTTGAATATAGGCCGGGCGAACATATCAACATCGAGCTTGAACCAGCGCTGTGAGGGCTGGCGGTTGAAGGGGACGATATCCAGCCGGGCGCGCTGTCCCTCGGGAAGATACTCCTTCGGAAGCTTCAGCATCATGATGCCGAAGGTTCCGGCGCTCTCTTCGGTGATGTGTGCGTCGAGCTTGAGGGGGCGGTCTTCAGGAGCCCACGCCCGCCGTTTGACCTCATAGGCCAGGGTGACGTCACCCTTTTGCCACACGCGGCTCTCCTTGGTGACATTGAATGAAATCAGGTCTCGCTGGTCCATCCCCGGGGTGTTGAGGATGACATCAAACCGCCCCGAAGGCTGGGGCAAAATGGAGCCTTTGCCGGTGCCGACCGAAAGGACGAAGATCACGGAATCGGCGTCAGTTTCAGGAATCTCACCGGTCCAGAACTGCATGTGGCCGGTCCCGTCCTGGTGGACGTAATACGCGGAGCGGGCGTCGGTGAAGGCGGCCACCCACTCGCGGTTGCGGGAAGCTCTGCCCCATTCGGAGATCTCATCGAAACCTGGTACCAGATCAGCATTATATTCATCGAGAACCTTCTGCTGGATTTCTTCGGCGGTGCGTCGGCCACCACCATCGGGCTTCATATTGAGCATCAAAATCACCTTTGTTTTGGATCACATAGAGTTATGCTGAAGCTAAAAGAACAACCGTGGCTCGGCCTGCGATTTGAGTCGTTGCCGCTGCAAATCGCAGGTGGCGACGCCGTTTGTCGCCAGCTTCCAGCCCGAGTCCTGTTGCCTTCGACAGCCAAATAACCAGGCACAGACCCTGTTCGATTTATGAGGCATAATTGTGCGTGACACCAAACACAGCAGCGATGTTTTGTGCCTATCAGCTTCCCGTCGGCCTCACTGTATGCCCGTCAAAGCCCTATTTCGTCCAGGCACGCCCGCAACACCTCTTGGTTGCGCTTCATACCGACCTCTGGCTCCGGAAGCTGTGGCCGCCAGAACTTCTCGTATTCGTCGGAGATGTAGCCCTCGTAGCCGATATCGGCCAGGCCCTGGATGATCTCACACCAGTCCAGTTCGCCCTGGTCCAGGATCACCGTCTCATATTCGCCATTCTCATCATACTCGATGTTTTTCGCATGGACGTGCGCGATATGCGGGGCGAGCATCTCCAGGGCTTCTTCCACGCTTTCTTCGCCCGCAACGTACGTCCAGAAGACATCCCACAGCACGCCGATCTGCGGGTGATCCACGGCATTAACGAACTCCAGGGCGTCGGCGGCGCTGAAGGCGAGCTGTCCGCGATGGGTTTCCACCGCCAGGGTGATGCCGTATTCGGAGGCGATGTCGGCGGCCTGCTGCACGCCGGTCACGGTGCGCTCGAATACCTCCTTGCGCTCGTAATCCTCCTGCGGCCAGATCCCGGAGATGCAGCGGACGATCGGGCACTGAAGCGCCATGGCGATTCGGCAGGCGTTGCGATAGCCGCTGAGGCTCTCTTCAGTCGCCTCCGGCGTCATGAAATCGCGGTAATACGGCGTCAGGCACGCGAACTCAATGCCCTCATCTTGAGCGTGCTGTGCAATCCGCTTCACCTCATCGTCCTCGATCGTGTCAAGGTCCATCTGCCCGTTGTCGGCACAGCGGACCTCGATGCCGTCAAGTCCAAGCTCGGCGCAGAAGCTTATTGATTCGTAAATATCTTTCTCCGGCATGCCCATGGTGTGTCCCGAAAGCTTCATGTCATTTCCTCTTTCTCTGTCTTGCTCTGCGAATCGCCCTGTGTAGATCTATGCTGCAAATATCGGTGAATCCTATTGAAAATCCGGCGTTGTCGCCAGGTGCCAGGCATCGCCACCATCGCCGGAGACCAGTGTTGTCATCTCGCTGGGAGGCGGCTGATAGAACTCGTATTTCCGCGGCTCGACAAAACAGGTCCCCTGCGGGATGCGGGCGTCCTCGGCTTTTAGAAAATTCTTCTCCCGGTCCGGCCAGGTATAGATATAGGCGAGATAGGAGTCTTTGAACACGCAGATGCTGCCGCTCTGGGAGAAATACGACAGAAACAGCCTGTCGGTGGCCGGGTCCATAGTCAGCCTGTGATACCAGATCTTGTAGTACGGCTTGTAGGGGATGGTCAAATGCTGTGGCTCTTCCCACGGCTCTCCGGGCTGCTTGCGGTGCATGGAGAGGCGGAAGTAATATCCGGGATGCGAGTTGCGGGTGACCGTGTACAGCACATCGTTACTGTCGCACACGAGCCCGGCGTAGCTGGTGCCCCGTGCGACTTCCACCGGCTCCGTCCATTCCGAGATATCCCACGGGCGCTTCGAATGCGTGTAGCGGAAGGGGTCGTGGTGGCCGTTGATGACCACATGCAGGATGCCCTCACTATCAACGGCCAGGGCGGGCCAGTTGTGTGC
>JBKHJK010000170.1:0-5504 GCA_046538215.1 Armatimonadota bacterium | reverse complement strand
GGACAACCGTTTCCTCGATACCCTGATAGTTGGTCATCATGGCGTTTACCAGCGGACCGGCCGTGGATGGATCGCCAATGCGGCCAAGTGCTTCGGCACACGCCGAACGAACCTCGGGATGCTCGGAGGCGTTCTGAAGTCTCTGCGTTACAGGGGCGACGGCTCCCTCGCCCTGCGCAAGCGGGCCCAGAAGGCCGATAGACACCGCAGCTTTGCGCCGCACCGACCATGCCGAATCATTCTGCAGGCGGTCAACGAGATGCGGGATGGTCTTCACCGCATCCTCGGGTGCCAGGGGTGCAGCAACCGTCTGGTCGGCGATGGACCCCAGCAGTGTGGCCCCGATGCCACGAACATCTGCAGTGTCAGCACTGAGCAGTTCGCTGGCAATCGCCTCGAACGCTGTCGCCTTCATGCGTCTGAGTGCATCCTGGGCCGTCTCGCGTTCGCGGAGATACTCTTCATCTGTCTGGCCCCGGGCGGTGTCAGGTCCCATGCGCTTGATGACAGCAATGACCGGCGTGGTCGCCGGCTCCCCGATACCACCGAGAACCACTGCCGCTCCGGTCCGTATATAATCGTCCCAGGCGTCCATAAGCGGGAGGACGTACGGGAGCACCGGTTCGCCGATATCAATGAGAACAGGTGCCACGCCCTTGCGGGTGTTGGCATCCTTTGCTTTCAGTGCTTCAATCAGCGTCGGAACAGCGGAATTGCCCATCGTCCTCAGCAGGCTGGAGGCCTGTTCCTGCACGGGCGCGTCAAGCAGGTACCAGGCCGTCAGAAGCTGGTACCATGATTGAGATGTGCCCAGATAAGCGATGGATGATACCGCCTTTTCCTGAACCCACCGGGGCTGGTCCTGCAGCGCTTCGCTCAGGAGCCGTGCATCTACAAGTTCACGTGTTGCTTCGATTTGCTCTTCAGGTGTACCGTTGCTCAATTTGTTCTGCAACCGGGCAATTGTCTGGCTTCGTCCAACCCCCCAAACGATGAGGCAGGCAATCGCTCCGATGAGCACGATCCAGGTGATCTGACGCCTGGTCTTTTCGTCCACTTCTGTCAACTCCTCAGTTCAGCGAACGTCATGGGATCCGATACGGCGACGCACGCACCACCTGCCGCACATTCTCAGCACGGCAAAAGCAGTCGTTGCTGATCCTTACACCCACCGACAGGCTCATGTATTCTCCCTGTAGCGCACAAATTCCTTCTCCGCCGTGGATAAAGATACCTTCTTCGCGAAAAGAGGAATTTCAGCCCCGGTGTGCAAAATATGTAACATCGGTGAATTATAAGACCCAACGACCTTGATGACAAGGGATAATGTGCCCCGGATCCGCCTGAGATACGTATCGGTGGGCGGTGAAAGTGGGCGCCCCTGAACAGATCCAGGAGGCTGTCAACCAACTGCCATGACCAACAACACTACATTCCGCACACCGTCAGCACGATATCTGGGCAACGTCCCGCTGTTCGATCCTGAAAAAGGCACCACTGTCCGCGAACCGCTTGATGAAGGGCCGGGATGGTGGGCAGGCGGATGCAGCGCCATGTACGATCCCCTGACCTGCCAGTTTTACCTGTACTATCGCCTGCGAAAGCCCCGGGAGCTGGGCCGCGGTGTTGACTGCCGGGTTGCCGTCAGCAGCGACGGGATTGAGTTCGAGGATGCCTGGCAGGCCACCAAGGAGGACATCAACACCCAGTCAATGGAAAAGGCGTGTCTCATACGCGCCGGCGAAGACCTGTGGCGCCTGTATATGTCCTTCGTGGATGAAGATGGACGCTGGTGTATTGAAATGACGGAAGCCTCTTCGGTGGAGGAGTTCGACCCCCGGGACCGCACTCCAATTCTCAACGCTGACGAGTGTGGAGCCGAAGGGGTCAAGGATCCCGTCATCTACAGTATTGGGGGCCTGCTGCACATGATCGTCAGCTATGCGCCGAATCCTGACGTGACGGAATCCAGCGAAAAGATGCACGGCACCGGTGACGTGTTCAATACGGGCATTTTGAAATCTCACAGCGGTCTGGCGACCAGCGGCGATGGTGTCAACTGGTCGTGGCAGGGCGACATCCTCAGCCCGCCCGACAGCGGCTGGGACCAGTACTGCACCCGGCTGAACTCCGTCGTGTACCGCGACCCCGTTTACGTCGGCTTTTACGACGGCAGCGCCAGCGTTGAGGAGAATTACGAGGAGAAAGCCGGGCTGTGTGTGAGCCACGACCTGCGCCACTGGGAGCGCATCACCCTGGACGGACCCTTCGTGGAATCGCCCCACGCCACGAAAACCATCCGCTATATCGAGGTCGTCACCCGCGAGGAGGCGCTGCATTATTTCTACGAATGGACGCGCCCGGACGGGTCGCACGAACTCCGAACGAACATCGTTCCCTTATAAAGCGAGAATCACTTGATGGCAGAGCTTCGACTGCTGTGTGGTCCCAGAGGTTGCGGCAGGACCCGCATCATCACCCGGTGGTACGCAGATACCGTTGGTGAGGGTGAATTTGATGCGGCGGTGCTGCTCCTGCCGGCGCGCCGGGTGATAGACCGTGTGACATCACGGTTGGTCAGCGAGCATGGGCTTGACGGGCTTCTGGATGCCCGAATCTACACATTCCCAATGCTGGCTGAAACCATCCTGCGGGCGAATCACGCTTATGCACCAAAGATCACCCGGCTCCAGCGGGAGCTGCTTGTGAGCGGTATTCTCGACGATATGGCTGACAGGGGCGAGCTGGAGATTCTGGAGGCATCATCCAGGACCTCCGGCCTGGTCGGCATGCTTCTGGACTTCATTGACGAGCTGAAGCGAGCCGCTGTGCGCAGCGAGCAGTTCACCGCATTGCTGTCACGGCTCGGCTTCAACAGGTCACTGGATCGTGAGTTAAGCACCATCTACACGCGATACCAGCGCGGCCTGCAAGGGCAGGGCCTGTATGATGAAGCCGGCCAGTTCTGGGAGGCGCGTGACCTGCTCAGAAGCGGCCACACCGCCCCCCTGGAGGCGGCCCGGCTCATCCTGGTGGACGGCTTCTCTGATTTCACCACCACCGAAATCGAGGTTTTGAAATACCTATCAGAAACAGTGGAGGCGACGGTCGTCACGCTTCCCCTTCCGCAGTGCGAAGACGTCGGACATGCCGTCGCATCCTGGGATCCGGCCGAAGACGGCCTCGAAACCTCCATGGATGCCCGGCTTCACAGCGCTGATGCTCCGCAGATGTCTCTGGATACGTCCCCGGCACCGAACGAGGCCAGCTTTCTGCCGCGGCGGACGTTCGAGCGCCTGCGGGAGACTTTCGAAAGCTGCCGCGTGCTTCAGCTTGGATATGAGGGCAGCCGCAGTTTTAACGGCAGTGCTACGTCTTCACCACAGGAAACGGCCGGAGACGATGCCCTGAGATTCTTGCGCCGCCACCTGTTTGATTATTCAGCACCCCACCCGCCGAAGGACCAGTCGGCCGTTACCTTCATGGAGGCCGAAACCCCGCGCGACGAAATAAGGGGCATCGCACAGCGGGTGAAATCGCTGGTGCGTGAGGGCGTCTCCCCCGAAGATATCTACGTGGGCTTTCGGAGCCCGGACCGGCGTCGGAGCCTGCTTGTCGAGACCTTTGAGCAGTTCGGAATACCGCTGTATTTTTCCGGCACCGACGGTGTCGCCGGCCAGCCCCTGGTGCAACTTGTGATGAGCATGCTGAACATCGTGGCGGGTGATTTCCGCCGCGAGGATGTGGTCAATTTCCTCCGCAGTGAACTGGTGGATGTCACCGCCTTTGCGACGGACGTTCCGGATGCCGACGTGGTCTATACGGTCGCCTGCCAGGCCGGTATTGTCCGAGGGTGGTCGCAGTGGAACGACGGGCTGTCGCTGTATCGGCGGCGCCTGGCAGCACACCGGGATCAAGTGGCAGGGGGCCGGTCAACGAACGAGATCGAAGACGGTATGTGGGACCTGCGGGACCTCAATGAGACCGAGCAGCGGTTGCAGCAGGTCGAGCGCGTGCAGAGCTTCATAGAAGCGCTTCGAGACGAGCTGACCCGACTGCCGGAGACGGGCCTGATGACAGATCACGTTGCCGCTCTGGGCGCGTTGATGCAGCGTGTGGGACTGTCGAACGAGCGGATCTTTGAGCGGTCGTGCTGCGATGAGCCGGAGCTGAGTGCCGCCAGCATCCGCGCGTTCGACGAGTTCTGTGATGCTCTGCGGCAGCTTTTTGACAGCCCGGAGTTGACCGGCGTAAACCGGCAGATGGAGCGCCCGGAGTTCATACGCCATATTGATCGCCTTGTGCAGGGACTTCAATTCCGCCCGGATGCGGCGAGGATTGGCCGCGTGCAGGTGCTCGATTTGCACCAGCTTCGGCAGCTCCGTATCCCACATCTCTTCCTGCCGGATCTTTCGCAGGGTACGTTCCCGGCGCGATATCGGGAGGACATTTTCTACGATGACAGCCAGCGCCGGAAGCTCGCCGATGTCGGGGGTCTGGGGATTCGCACCCGAACCACCAACACCATGCAGGAGGCCTTTCTCATGTGCTCGGCGGTCTCAGCTGCCACCGAGCATCTGTATTTGAGCTTCGCCGGGTCGGCCGACGACGGCAGTCCGCAGCTTCCCTCGATATACTTTGAAGAGGCCGAAAGAGTACTTGAATCCGATCCCGAGACTCGGGACACCGAAACGACCACCCACATCGTCCGTGACACCGCCGACATTTACGGACAGCGAGCGCTGCGTGAGTTCGCATTCTCCCAGATATTCGGCACCCATCCGGACACGGTGGATGATGCGGCTGCGGCGGAGACGTTTAACCTGCTTACCGAGACCGATGGAGATCTGCTGCCACGGGCGGTGGGGGCGGCGGTGGCCGAAGCGCGCCGGTATTCCCGAGAACCGTTTGATGAGTTTGACGGCGTGCTGGATGACGCCGCCATCGTTGCAGCAGTGGCGCAAAGATTCGGCGAAGATCACACCTACAGTCCCAGCCAGCTTGGCGCGTACGGGCAGTGTCCCTTCCGGTTTTTTCTGCAGCGCGTGCTCGGCCTCAGTGCAGTCGAGGAGCCTGATTTCGCCATAGATGCAGCCAGCCGCGGGACACTGGTGCACCGGATCATGGCCAGATTCTTTCGAAACTGGCGCGCCGATCCTCCCTTCCAGAGTGCCATCCGAGAGGGCGACGTCACGCGGGCCCAGCGAAAACTGGAGGAGGTCGCCCGGGAGGTTTTGAGGCTGCACGAAAACCAGCAGCTTGTGGCACACCAGGGCCTGTGGCGGCTGATGTGCGAACAGATGATGGAGGATCTGAGGGAATTCCCCGCCGCCGAAGCCCGATATAATAATGACGAGATTTTCTGCCCCCTCATGCACGAGGCGCAATACGGGTACGGTGACAGTCCTCCGGTGGAGATCACAAACGGTGGGCTGCATGTGCGGGTGGGTGGGCGTATTGACCGGGTGGACATCGTCAAAGACCCCGACGGCGCCCACCTGGGG
>JBKHJK010000169.1:0-5512 GCA_046538215.1 Armatimonadota bacterium | reverse complement strand
ATTCCATCGTTCCTTTGAAGCGCGACGACGGGCCGACCACCTTGATGCTGTATTCGTCGTTGGTATATTCGAAGCCACAGGCATCTGTGGGCTCACCACGCTCGAAGCCGCCCATGACGATGACGTCGTCCGGCAGCCGCTCCAGCACGCCCATCTGCGGGTCTTCCTCATAAAAGGACCAGCTCCAGTTCCAGGCGATGACCCGGGCGTCGGGGTTGGCGGCTTTCGCGCCGTCGTTGAGAAGCGTGACGACCTCGGCGACGACCTCCTGCGGGGTGCGGCCGGCGCAGCGTTCGCAGATCTGGCCCTCCTCGATGAACTTCTCCAGCTCAGCCTGCTCGTCAGGACGAGTCTGATGAGAATAGCAGTGACTGGGGTATTCGGAGGCTGTGATGAGTATGAGACCGGCCAGATCCGGCACCTGCTGAAAGACGTATTCCGATGACTGTCTCAGATACGCTTTCACCTCTTCAGTGCTCGTACACATGCACGATATGGGCCTGCGTGCCATGGTCACTCCGCGCACGTGCGGATATCTGTCCCAGAATGGATCATCCTCATCAAGCCCCATCGGCTCATTCAGATAGAGGAAGACTTTCATGCCGAGGCTGGCGGCGCGTTCGCACAGGTCACGAAGGGCGCCAAGCATCTCGTCCGACCGCTCCCCGAACTCGGGAAAGACATCCACCCTCGCGAAATGCCGCAGCGCACCACGCACCCAGACGCCGTTGGCGCCCTGTTCGGCGAGCTTCAGGAGCATATTGTCGTGGTAAAAAACATCCGGTCCTGCGTCTTCGGCCTCGTAGGCGGGATACCTGCATTCGACATCTCGGGACTTGGTCTCAAACGGCGGCCCCGCATAGCCGGTCAGCTCGTCAACGTAGAAGGGCGAGATGGGGGAGCGATGGATCCTGTGGGCAAAGAGCGGCCGGCGGGTGTGCTTCCCGATTGGCAGATACGGACCGCCGCGCTCCTTCATAAAGTTCTCCAGCGCGAATACACCACGCAGAATGCCCTCGGGTCCTGCGCCAACGACTCTGACCTCACCGTCTGAGACCACTACCGAATGGGCCTCGGGATGCTCACCAATCGAAGCATTCACAGCAAGCATGATGGAAAACTCTGGATTTTCATCCTCAAGCGGCAGCTCCATGGCGCCCGCGAGAAACGAGGCGAGCTCACCGGCGGCTTTTTGGGCAATGTCGGTATCGCTCTGAAGGCTGATGCTCCATGCTTCGTCAATGACTATATCATCGGGCCCTGCGACCGCACCGGGGCGGATCAGGGATTCGTGATGGCGCGGACCGATGAGATCGGTCACGAAGGGGAACTTGTCCTCAATTTTCATGGCTTCGCACCTTTCGCACTATTGGAGGCTGTTAATCACTACAGTATCCCATAACGGTGTAGTAGGCGAGATTTGGCTGGCGGACATCCGCACGCCCGATCTGTGCCACGATGGGCACATTTGATTGCAGTCGCAGGGCGTACTGGCCCATGGGAACTTCGAATCCACGGTCGCCGACAGGTCTATCCATGCGCACTACCCGTACCCTGCGCGCGGGCACACTGACCTCAATACCTGTTTCTGGCTCGCGATCTGAAAAGTAGATGGTCATCTCAATGTCGGCGTCTTCGTCTCCGGTGTTGAGAATGATGAGCGACTCATGTCCCTCCAGTGGGTCACTGTCATCACCGGCCGGGGGAAGGTCACCATCCGGAAAGATCCACAACTTTTTGCCATCACCTGGCATGGTATCACTCCTGTTTCATATCGTCCCATTGCGCGGCGAGGTCGCGCGCAGTGACAAAAACAGCACCCGCAGCCTGCAGAAGAATGATAAGCTCGGCAAGCTGCTGCAGGGCATATTCGCCACAGTTTTTGACGATGAACTCGTCGGGTATCACCGTACCCTCACCATAGTGAATCCGCTCCGGCATCGGTTCGAACTCCCACGGATGCATGTAAAAGCACAGGACGGGCCGGATATTACGCGCCTCGACGAATTCGATGAAGCTGTTAACGTGTTGCATCAGTGCTTCAGCGCTTTCCGTGCGAAACAGCGGCCACTGGTCCCGGTCGCGGCCATACCGGTCATCACTTTCCATGCCCATGTCGGCGAAGTTCGGTATCTCAAGGAGGTCGAGATCACCCTCCTTCGTCCAGTTCTCCGCCGACGGATGGTATGGCGCAAGCTGCTCTTCGTAAAAATACAGCGGATAGGAGGCATCGGCGACATAGCCCAGGTCGTCGAGAGCATTGACGACTGCGGTGCTGCCCCACAGGCGGGGGCACCGGAAGGAGACAGGCTGCTCGCCGAGACTGTCGGCCACAAGTTCTGTAGCGCGCTGCAGTCTCAGCGGCACCTCCTCCGGCAGCAGCGGCTGCACACCGGGGATGGGGAAGAGCGGGTCGCCCACCGTTTCGTGATACAGCGAATGACAGCCGACTTCGTGACCGGCCCCGGCAACAGTCTTCACGATATCGGCGAACATATCTGCCGACTCCCCGGTAAAGAAGAAGGTCGCAGGTACCGTATGCTTCTCAAGTATTCGCAGCATGTTCGGTGTGGCATTTTTGACGCCTTCGTAGTACGGAGACCAGCTTCCCACATCCGTCTCCATATCGAACCCGAAGACCACAATCGGATCCATAAGTCATACCCTCCCGGGGCTCAGAGTTCGATGATTTCCAGGAACCTGTCGGACATCATTTCCACGCCGTCAGAGGTGACGATAACGCCGTCTTCCCACCGCAGGCCGTAGTCGTCGGTGTACAGGAAGGTGTCCACCTGGAAGGTCATGTTTTCCTGCAGGTCGTACTCGGAGCTGGTTTCCATCCACGGGCGTTCGACCTCCATGAGCCCGATGGCGTGGCAGGGGCCGTACAGGAGGTTGTCACCGTAGCCAAGGGATGTAACAAACTCCTCGAACTTGATGACAACGTCCTTTGCAGGCACTCCGGCCTTCATGAAATCCATTGTCTTATGGTGTGCCTCAAGCCCTGCCTGTACGAGGTCGCGCATGTCGGAGGGCATTTCACCGAAGCAGACCGGGCGGCCGACGCTGGAAGAATAGCCGCCGACCAGTGCGCCGATATTGAGCTGGATCATTTCGCCTTTCTGCAGCTTCTTCGGACTCGGGCGGCCGATGGCATGGGTGCTGGCCTCGCCGCTGAGGACATACGTCGGATGGCCCTCATATTCCGCGCCGTTGCCGTACAGGGCGGCCTGTGCGATGCCGACGACCTCCTGTTCGGTCATGCCCGGCTTCATCTGATTCATCACTTCTTCGGTGGCGACCTCGCTGATGCGGAACGCCTCCCGCATGAGATTCAGCTCGTTTTCGCTCTTGATCTTGCGCATATCAGTGAGCAGGTCATCGGCTTTGACGATTTCGGCACCGCCCGCCGCCTGCTGGATCGCTTCGTAGATCGTCACCGGGAGGATGGACATTCCGGCGATGCCGATACGGTCAGGATTGCCGCCTGCGAGCTCTCCGAAGACATCACCAAAGGTGTCGAGATCTGCCCCGGGATA
Source organism: Armatimonadota bacterium (assembly GCA_046538215.1). GTDB lineage: Bacteria > Armatimonadota > Zipacnadia > Zipacnadales > UBA11051 > JBKHJK01. The sequence goes on along the minus strand of JBKHJK010000169.1, from coordinate 1,973 downwards.
CTCGGGCTCCGCTGATTCACGGTATTGCAGGATCAGCATGATGTCATCAATCGTGCTTCTGCCCTCGGCGAAGGTGAGGCTCTCCGGGCCGATGAGCAAAATAGGGTCGCCGCTGCGCCCGAAGGCAACTCCCCCTGTCTCAAAGAGCGGCCAGTAGTTGGATAGATAGCGCACGTTGGCCGGATCTGCCTCGTGACCGTGGGCGATAAGGACGTCGAGATTTTCTTCCTCCATTTTAGCCTGTAACGTCCGCCACCGCTGCTCAAATTCTGCCTGTGGTATGCTCATGACGTTTCCCATAAATAACCCTCCATAAGTGGGATTGAATTGCTTTCAGACACGGTTTTCATGGTGTGATTGCAGCTCTGATATCAGACCTATATTCTGGAACGAAGTACGGAAAACCTGCATGAGCAGGTCTGGTTGAAAATACGCAGCGGGCAAAAAACTCCAGGCAGAGGGGGAAGTATCGGAAGGTGCCGCGAAGAATAGACTAACAAAGCGCGGACTGAACACAGTGTGAGGGGATATTATGTCACGGGCGACAGCGGTTGCTATGATCGTTCTTTTGGGTTTGTATGCGGGCGCGTGCTGCGGAGCGCCGGGCGATCTCCTGGGCAGCGATCAGCGCGACGTCATTGCCGGCGCATTTACCCACCCGGTTCTTACCGACGCTGAGGTTGACCTGTATATCACCGAAACACGGGCTAAAATCAGCACTCAGGGCGGTTCCGTGTATTTCCGATATCCGGGCATCAGCGGTGTGACCGTTGGCGGGCAGGAGCTGCCCGGAACGCTCGTCACACCGGGACTTGTGCGCGTCGAGCTTCCCGCAGGGACGCACGTGGTGGAAGTTCTCACTGATGGGAGCGGCGCAGACACGATACCCGCCTCTTCATCAGACGGGCTGCCCGGCACTTCTGAGGAACTGGAGGCTGCCGTCGAGGCCGCTTCACCGGGCGATGAGGTTGTGATGCGTGATGGCATTTACCGGGATTTCACAGCCCGCCTGTCCGGCCGGGGGACCCCGGAAGCGCCGATTGTCGTGCGCCCGGAGACGCCGGGAAGCGTTATTTTTCATGGTGCAACGGCAATCACACTCACTGGAGAAGCCCTGGTGCTGCGCGGCTTCCGCTTTGAGGAGTGTTACCCCACCGGGATCGTACAGATTGATACCGCAAGCGACTGCCGCGTGACACAGTGCCACTTCACTCGCTGCGGCAATCCCCGCTCCACCTTCTCGCACATATTGAGAGTCTCGATGGGCTCTGATCGCAACCGCGTGGATCACTGCTTCTTCACCGGCAGCAAATCCATGAGCGTCGGACAGGCGATTTCGCTCGATGGTGAAGTGGGCCGGGATAACCGCTACGATCACAATATCATCCGCGACATCTTCAGATATTCCAGCAACGGCCAGGAGAATATCCAGATCGGCCAGAACCAGCGCGAACGCGGACATATCGAACCACGCGCTGTTATCGAATACAACCTCTTCAATTATGCCTGGGGCGACGGCGAGATCATCTCCAACAAGAGCTCACGAAACATCATCCAGCACAATCTCGCCGCTCACTGTATCCGCTCCGGCGTCACGCTGAGAGGCGGAAACGAGGTCCGCGTAGATGGGAATGTGCTGGTCAATAACGCAGTTGGCCTGCGTGTGATGGGCAAGCGTCATACCATCGTCAACAACCTCTTTTTGAGGCAACTGGGGGCCGCCATTCGGCTCGAAACCGGGCGGCTGGACTCCCGGCTGAATATTGAAACTGACGGCACCACCATCGCCAATAACACGATCATTGATTGCGAAAGTGGCATTATCGGCATGGCGCCGACTGAGGTGCGCCCGCATAAGCCATTTGATAACCAATTCCTCAATAACCTGATTACCGGCTCCACCGGAACGCTTCTGGAGACGGAATACTTTGACGATTCCGAGGTCAGCAACAACCTGCTGTACGCCACAGGAC
>JBKHJK010000168.1:0-5530 GCA_046538215.1 Armatimonadota bacterium | reverse complement strand
GGTCCAGCCGTGCTGCTGCAGAATCGGCAGATGAGGGCGGCGCAGAAGCTCGGTGTGGATGGTGCGTTTGGGGCAACCGAAGTGTTCGGCGATCTGCACGAGGTATTTCACATCAAACTCCATATATTCCTCCGGTGGCAGCAGCCCTCCGAAATCGTCGGCAAAGCCGATGGTGTCACCAGGATCGGAGCCGGTGAGCTCGAAGGAAAGCTCCCGCTGGCGGATGGCGTTTTGGGTGATCTTTTGCATGAACTCGTGCACGAGACCCGGCTCGTCGTGGATGTCCAGGAAGATATCGTGACCGCGTAAGAGCACCGCCGTGGTGAAGGGGCCCTGGGTGCCGGTTGAGAAGCCGACGGTGACATCATCGGGCGCGTGATCCAGCATATATTTCCGGAAGCGAAGCATCTCGGGCATGACGCCGGCCTGTGTGATGTCTTCGGGGACCTGCAGCCGCGCCATCTCCTGCCGGCTGTTTATCGGATGACCGGCCGGTGCGGCGACGTGATCCTCGGCGAATACGATCTGCAGTCCAAGGGTGGAGCCGGTGGAGTATGCGGTGAAGTCTGGACTGACGGCGCGGTGCAGTGGAAGACCGTATTTGTCATGGAGGATTTGCGGGCCCTCAAGCTGCACCCGCATCTGGGTGGCCGGGTCGCCGTGGTATCGGCTCATGGTCACGCCACAGTACTCCGCATACACTTCAGGCGGAACTGCGATGCGCCAGGGGACGTGTGGGGCTGGTGTGTTGGGATTCATGGATGATTCAGTGATGATCGCTTTCGTCCAGGACTTCGCAACTGTGGCCTATCCCTTCAGCACGGTTTTGACGATGGCCTCGGGGTCGTTGTGGTCAATATCTTCGCCCCGGGCGGTCAGCACGGCCTGCACGGCATCGGCTTCGGCGACACCGAGCTGCTGCAGGATTTCCACCGCGGCCTCTTCGGCCTCGCCCTTGGTGGTCGCTCCTGCGGGCACAGCGGCTTTTTCATCCACGACGGCGAACTGCCCGAGCTTGCCCTGAAGCTGTGCGATAAGACCCCTGGCGGTCTGTTTGCCGACACCCGACAGCGAGCGAAGGGTCTTGCCGTCGCCCAATTCGATGGCCTCGGCATAGGCTTTCAGGGGGATTGACATGCTGGTCAGGGCGGTCTTTGGGCCGAAGCGGGGGACCTGGATCAGCTCTTCGAAAAACTCCCGCTCCTCCGGACGCATAAAGCCCATCAGGATCGGCGTGGAGCGCGACTGCTCGTCATGCAGATAGTGGTAGGTGTACAGCTCGATCTCCGTCCCGGTGGCCCGATCCAGCAGGTGCTCGGCGGTTGACGGCGAGATACCGACCTCGTAGGTGAGACCGTTGACATCAATCAGCACGAAATCTTCTTTGAGCTCGACAAGCTTGCCGCGAATCCTGCGTATCACCTGCTGTGCCTCCCGGGGAAGTTGCTGCGCCGCTGCCTGGTTTCCTCCATTGCCTGCTCGATCTGCGGATGGAGGCTTCGGTCAGTTCTGTCCATGGGCCGCCCGTGACACAGCGCCAGTGCCAGGGCGTCGGTGATATCCACGGGTGTGGGACGCTCGGCCAGCGAGAGCATCCTGCAGACCATCCGTCCCACCTGCTCCTTGGAGGCCCGCCCGTGGCCGGTCAATGACTTCTTCACCAGCGTCGCCTCATAGGCTTCGATGGCGACGTTGGCCTCCGCGGCCGCCAGGTAGATCGTACCCCGCGCATGTCCCATCAAAATCGCCGTGTGGGGATGCTCGTAGTGCGAATAGAGCTTCTCCACGGTCGCGACCTCGGGATGATATTCTTCCATCACCTCGAGAATGCCTTCGAACAGGCACTGCAGGCGGTCCTGAAGGGCTGCCTCGGCGTCGGTGCGCACCACTCCGGCGTCGAGGAGGACGTACCCGTCGTCGGAGAAGTCAACCACGCCGTAGCCGGTGCACTGCAGGCCCGGATCTATGCCCATAATTCGCTTGCTCATACTGCCCGGAATTATAGCACGCCGCCCCGCACACGCCAAACTGATGTTTGAGGGCAAACCGGCAGGTCTTATCGGCACGGATGAATAACTATGATAGGCACGGCCGTCGCACCATTCACCGGCCGTGACAGGATATTTGCTGTACCAGGCGTAGTGACCGACAGGGAGATCGGCGAGACCGATGATATTTGTCTGTGATTTGCACGTGCATATCGGAGCGGCCAGCGGGGAGCAGGCCGTGAAGATCACTGCCTCCAGGGACCTGACGTTTGAGAATATCGCCAAAGAGGCCGTCGAGCGCAAGGGCATTGATGTGGTCGGGGTCATTGATTGCGCCAGCCCCGCCGTCATCGCCGACATCGAGGCGATGCTGGACAGTGGCGAGATGGTTGAGCTGGACGGTGGCGGGCTGCGGTACCGTGATGAAGTGACTATCATCCTCGGCGCCGAGCTGGAGACGCGCGAAGACGGTGGCGGGATGTCGCATAATCTCAGCTACTTCCGCACTTTTGAGTCGCTGAAGGGCTTTTCGGAAACGATGCACCAGTATGTGACGAATATGAACCTGTCGTCACAGTCCTGTGGTCTGCCCGCGAAGGAGCTGTTTCAGGTCGCCAGCGCGTACGGTGCTTTCTTCGTCCCCGCCCACGCCTTCACCCCACACAAGAGCCACTACGGGGCATGTACGATGCGCATGGGCGAGATGTTTGCCGATGCCTGGCATGACATTCCGGCGATCGAGCTCGGGCTGTCGGCCGATGCGTACCTTGCCGACCGCATTGACGAGCTTTCCGGCAAGTCGCTGCTGTCAAACTCCGACGCCCATTCAAGGCCGAAAATCGGGCGCGAGTACAATCTTATTGAGATGGAATCGGCGTGTTATGACGAGCTTTTGATGGCGCTGTGGCGCGAGGAGGGCCGGCGGGTGGAGGCGAACTTCGGCCTGGATCCGCGGCTGGGTAAATACCACCGCACCTTCTGTGAGGACTGCCAGCATACCGCCGTCGGTGAACCGCCCGTGGAGGTCTGCGAGCGGTGCAACAGCGATAATATCACCCGCGGCGTGCTTGATAGAATCGTGCAGATCGCCGATTACGACGAGCCGCACCCGCCGGATTTTCGCGCACCATACCAGTACCAGGTTCCGCTGCAGTTTGTCCCCGGGGTCGGCACGGTGACACTGAACCGGCTGATCAACCACTTCGGCAGTGAAATGGCGGTGCTGCACCAGGCTACGCGGGAGGAAATTGGCCAGGTCGTCGGCCAGAAAATCGCTGATCTCATCATCCAGGCCCGTGAAGGAACCCTTCCGCTCAAACCCGGAGGTGGTGGCAGGTATGGCAAAGCGCTTGCAGAAAAGGACAATGGTCAGATTACGCTTCCGGGAATCTCTTAATGCAGCTTTAATGTCTTCTTTACATGACGGCCATTACACTGCTACGGGTGAGGCCGGGCAATGACTCTCACTGTTGGCTACATCGGAGCGGGCAATTTCAGCTCACAATTTATTCACCCCCAGCTTTCGCGGCATGACGTGAGGCTGGCGGCGATCTGTGATCTGGTTGAGGAAAAGGCCCAGCGGTCGGCCGATAAATGGGGCTTTGAGACGGTTTATACCAATTTCGAGCGCATGTGTGACGAAGAGGACCTCGACGCGGTGTTTTGCGTCGGTGGACCGGCGGTGCATTATGAGGTCGGCTGCGAGGTTCTGCGCCGGGGAATGCCGCTGTATGTGCAGAAGCCACCGGCGTCCGATGCAGCCAGGACCCGTGAGATGGCCGATATCGCCGCGAAACAGGATGTTGTGTGCCATGTCGGCTTCAACTTTCGCTCATCGCCGGCGGTGAGGATGACGCGCGAGTTCATGGACACAGAGGAGTTCGGGCGGCCGACGCTGATGGTCTATCGGTACGGGCTGGTTTCCGGAGATACATGGAGAAAGGCGATTCACGACCAGCATTGCCATGCCGTGGATACCATTTTATATCTGATGGGTGAATGTGATAGCATCACTGCCACGCCACTTTTGCAGGACGATGTCCGGGGGTATGTCGCGGCGATGCGCATGAAAAGCGGTGCGGTGGCATCATTGAACACGACTTCGGAGATGGACCTGCGGGACGAGTTCGCATACTTCGAGGTGACCGGCGAAAACGGGCATTACGTGATCTCCCACGGAGGCGACCTGCGATACCACCGGCGGGCGGGCCACGATATGTGCCTTCGCGCGGGTACGTACAATCATGACCGGCTGCGCGAGCATTTCGGATATATTGACGATGTTGCGAATTTCCTGGCTGCGGTGCGTGGCGACGAAGCGGATCGAAGCCCCGTGGCCGATACCGTAGCGACGATGGAGCTGTGTGAAGAGATTTACAGGCAGTGCCGTAAGGGAGGCGCTCCAGAATGAAGTTTTGTGCTGCACTTTATACAATGACGGATTTCAGCAATGACACAATACGCTTTTTCGAGGCCCTGCAGGCAATCAAGGACTGCGGCTTCGACCGGGTGATGCTGCTGTCGCGGCAGGACAACGGGCCGGCGCTGACGCGTGGCCACACCCCCGACGGGTGCCTTTTGAACCTCGTCGAATCCGACCTCGACCTCGTTGAGGGACACCTGATGCGTGCTGGCGTGGCCCCGCGGATCGTGTTTGCAGCGGGGCTGACTGCGACCACGACTGCTTCGGTCACTCCGCATGATGATGAGGCGTGGCTGCGCAGCATCTGTCGGGCGACAGAGGAACTGGGCTGCCACCACGTCGGTCACAGTGTCGGCCGGGCTGAACAGCCGGGTATGGACACGGACGACAAATGCGAACAGATCCAGTGTCTTGCGTCCCTCGTCGGTGATATTGCTGCTGAATTCCCGCAACTGCAGTTCGGCGCCGATGTTCACTACCAGGGTACGCTCGAAAGCGTCGAAGACTGCGAGCTGAACCTGCAGGAGCTGACGGCGGAGAATGCGGGGATCCTGCTGAACATGGGGCATCTCAGCACCTGTGACCAGCCGGGGTGGGAGCTTGCGCAAAAGTATCCCGACCGCACTCCCATCTGCGCGTGGAAAGACCATACCGATGATCCCGAGGGCAAGCGGCCCTTCGTGTCTGTGCAGCTCGGCACCGGCGACACGCCGCTTGAGAAATACGTGGAGGTCATCAAGCCCCAGCTTTCCGATCGGGCGCATGTTATCGCGGTCGAGGGTCTTCCCCCGGATGAACGGGCACCGGCGCTGAAAAAGAGCCGGGAATATCTCGAGGACATCTGGGACCGGACACAGGTGAATAATGTCTGAAGTTACAATACGAAACACTGACCCGGGCCAACTAATATCTCAGGCAGGTGGAAACGCGTGTATAAGGTGAACGTGCACAAAATGGATCTGCAGCCGGTCACCACCGATGGCGCAGAGGACGTTTCTATACAGTGGCTTGTATCCGAGGACAACGGTGGCGCCCCCAATTTCGCCATGCGCCGCTTCGTCGTCGAACCGGGCGGCTCAACCCCCTACCACACCCACGACTGGGAACACGAGGTGTACAC
>JBKHJK010000167.1:0-5542 GCA_046538215.1 Armatimonadota bacterium | reverse complement strand
GCATTGGGAGCTGCATAACGACTATGCCGGCAACCCCCGGATCGTGATTGGAGAGAACCGATGGCTCATAGACTGACGGTCAGCATCGAGCGCCCCGGGGAGATGGATTGCGCGCTGGACCATGCCGCTGCCGCCCTGCGGTCGGGCGAGCTCATCGTGATCCCCACCGATACCGTGTACGGCCTGGCCTGCGCGACGTCGGATGCTGAAGCCGTGAAACGCATTTTTGAGGTCAAGCGCCGGGAAGCGACTATGCCCCTTCCGGTGCTGGTTGGACGTCGGCAGGATGTCACACAGATGGCGGCGAACGCTCCTGATGCGCTGAAGACGCTGGGCGCGAGGCACTGGCCGGGACCGCTGACAATAATTGTGCCGAAATCTGAGGCGATTTCCGATGTGTTGACCGGCGGGTACCCTACGGTGGGCCTGCGCATGCCCGATCATCCGGTGACACTGCGACTGCTGCGAAGATCTGGCCCCCTCGCCGCAACCAGCGCCAACATCAGCGGCCACCCAGCACCCGTCACCGTCCACGACATCGAGCAGGAGATACTGGACGATGTCTCGATTGTGATTGACGCCGGCCCGTGTCCGGTGGGCCAGGCCTCCACTGTCCTCGACCTCACACAAACACCTCCGGCGATCCTCCGGCAGGGCTCCATAAGCGCAGAGACTATCGAGGCTGATTTGCAAACTACCGTCAGCGTTCGCGTGACCGACGATTCTCAGGAGGACGAATAACATGCAGGCAGGATTCTTCGACCGTATCATCACCCCGCCGGTCGGCTATGAGATGCCCGGAAGCTTCCGCAAGCGCTTCTCCGAGGGGGTGCTGGAGGACCTGAGAGCGCGGTGTGCGTATTTAAAAAGCGCCGATGATGAACTCGCGATCGTCTCCGTGGACTGCGTGTCCTTCGACGCTGCGCTTGCTCTGCGGGCCAGGCAGATCATCGCCGAGCACACCGATATTCCGGCGCATCACGTGCTTATCGCCGCGACACATACGCACACCGGAGGCCCGACCGCGGAGGTCCTCATGAGCGAAGCCGACGAGTTTTACGTGCGGTGGGTGGCCGAGCAGGTCGCCACCGCCGTCATCGAGGCCCGCCAGCGGGCACAGGAAGCGGCCATTGGATGGGGCATGACGGAGGTGCCCGGAATCGCCCACAACCGCAGATGGCACCTGGGCGATGGGACCGTGCAAACCAACCCCGGCAACAGACCCGACCTGGTCGAACCCGCAGGTCCGGTGGATGACGAGCTGATAGTCATCGGCGTGCAGGACACGCAGGGCAATGTGATGGGAGTGATTCCCAACTTCACCTGCCACTCCACCTTCATCGGTGGCCGCCGGTATTCAGCCGACTATCCGGGATTTCTGGCGAATGAGCTGGGAGTTCCCACCGTCTTTATAAACGGCGCGATGGGTGACATCAACCAGATTGATTTTACGGATCCCGACGGCAATTATTCCGGCGAAGAGGCAGCCACAGACGCCGCACAGAAGCTCGCAGCCAGCGTGCAGAAGATACTCTCGGATGTGCAGTGGCATGATGGCGTATCGCTGGCAGCGGCCTCGCAAACCATCGAGATGCAGCTTCGGGGGCCGTCACCTGATGCGCTAAAAGACGCCCGAGAGCTGCTGCAGGCGGCCGGTGAACAGATGGACACCGAGGCCATTTACGCCCGCGAGCTGGTCCTGCTGGATGAGATGATACAGCGTGATGGTGATGTGTCAGACTGTGAGATACAGGCGCTGCGAGTCGGCGATGTGCTGATCTCTGCCGCTCCGCTTCAGCCGTTCTGCAGCCTCGGTCTGGACATCAAGGACTCGCAGACATCTCCGACGATGATTTCGAGCATGGCCAACGGCTGCCTGGGGTATCTCGGGCCAATGGCGGCGTACGAGGAGGGCGGGTACGAACTTGAGCTGAAACGCACAAGCAGGCTTGCGCCCGGCTCTGGCGAAAGGTATGTTGAGGGGGCAATCGCGACCCTGAGCAGTGTGTAAGGGGGCACAGGATGCAAATCGGGTTGATTGGACTACCGGGGAGTGGCAAGAGCACCTGCTTCCGGGCGGTGACAGGAAAAGACCAGCAGTCGCACGGGGGCGATGACCTCGCCGTTGTGCAGGTTCCCGACGAGCGGCTGGAGCCCATTGCGGAGGTATTTGATTCAGCGAAGGCCACGCCGCCGGAGATCACCTTCGTGGATCTCATGGCGGTCACCGAGGACGAGGATGTCGAAGGTCGCCTGTCGCGGCTGAAGAGCATTGTTGGTGACGCCGACGCCTTCGTCCTGGTCATCCAGGCATTTGGAGAGCTGGATTACACGGGCGAGCCGCTGGATCCGCGCTCCGACCTGGAGACACTGATGCTGCAGCTTGCGCTGACGGATCTGGAGGTCGTCGAGAACCGCCTGAAGCGCATTCACAGCGACGCCACGGCCAAAAAGGATCGCAGCCCGTATGAAATTGAGCTTCTGGAGCGCTGCCGGGAGCACCTGGCCGACGGGGGTCTGATGTTGCACCTGGGCCTTTCGGAGGAAGATGAGAAGTTTCTACGCGGCTTCAACCTGCTGACATCAAGGCCGATGCTGGTAGTCTTTAACGTCGCGGAAGATGACAGTTTGGGCGAAAGGGCGGCTGAGGCGATGCAGTACGCGGAGGAGCTCGACCTGCCTCACTTGCTCTTTTCCGGCGAGCTTGAGGAGGAAATCGCCCAGCTTCCACCCGAGGACCAGCAGGAGTTTCTTGCAGATTTCGGCCTTGAGCAGGCCGCCCGCGACCGCTTCATCAAGGCTGCCTATGAGCTTTTGAATGTCATCACCTTTTTCACCGCTTCGGAGAAAGAAACTCGCGGCTGGACGATCCCGCAGGGTGCGAACGCCCAGGAGGCGGCGGCGAAGATTCACACGGACATGGGCGAGCATTTCATCAGGGCCGAGGTGATTCCCGCCGAAGCTCTTATACAGCGGGGCTCCGTCGCCGCCTGCCGCGAACACGGTGAGTGGTCGCTGCAGGGCGCGGACTACATCGTCGAAGATGGCGATATCCTGCAGATTCGCTTCAGCCACTGAAACTGACCGGGAGGGTGCACCATGCCACTGCGCAGCCGCACACCCACACGTATTGATTTTGCCGGAGGTACCACCGACCTGCTGGCCTTCGCAGAAAACGAGGGCGGGGCGGTCATCAATGCCGCCACTGACCGCTACGCCTACTGCACGCTGGCAAAAACAGAAAACTCCAATGTGGTCATCCGCAGCCAGGACCTGGGGCAGTTTGTGGAGGCCGAGGACATCCGCAGCCTGGAATATGACGGCAATCTCGACCTGCTGAAGGCGGCGGTGCGGCGGCTGGGGTTGGAGGGGGGCTTCGAGATATCGGTGCGATGTGACGCCCCGCCCGGTTCCGGCACCGGCTCATCAGCATCCGTCGGTGTCGCGCTCCTGGGGATACTGGATTATATGCGGGCGTTCGGTGATGGCGATGCGCGGTCGAAGATGAGCCGCTTCGAGATCGCCGACCTCGCCTGCGAGCTGGAGCTGGATGAGCTGAATATCGTCGGCGGCAAGCAGGACCAGTACGCCGCGGCGCTGGGCGGCTTCAATTACATGGAGTTTTTCGCCGATGGAGCCGTGGCCGTCGAACCCGTTGCAGTACCCGATTCGCTGGTGTATGATTTGCAGAAGCAGCTCATCATCTGCTACACCGGCCAATCCCGCCTGTCAGGTGACACCAACGACCGCATGATCACCGCTTACAAGAACGGTGACGAGACCGTTGTGGATGCGCTGCGGACGGTGAAACGCCTCGCCCGGGATATCTACCGCGCCTTTTTGGCCGGCGATCTCGCGTGGTTTGGTGAGCTGATGCTACAGGAGTGGGAGGCCCGCAGCCGGCTTGCTCCCGGCGTGGTTACCGAACAGATGGAGCAGATGAAGGCCTCAGCCATGGATGCCGGGGCCATCGGCGCGAAGGTATGTGGGGCCGGAGGCGGCGGCTGCTGCCTCTTTCTGGCGGGACCTGACAGCGAAGCAGACGTCCGAGAAGCCCTTGAAGGCCACGGCGGACAGGTGCTTGATTTTTCATTCGATACAACCGGCCTGAGAGTGTGGGAAACGCATTGACTGAAAACACGCCCGAAGAGCAAACCGACGAAACAGAGGAACAACAGCTCCCGGAGGACCTCGAAGACCTCGATCCCGAAGATATAGACATGGAGGATCTTCCACCGGGGTTGGTGCCGCCGAGGTATCTCGTGGGATATATTGAGCCGGCGGTCACCGTCATCGGCATGATCCTGCTGACGCTCGTATGGTACGGCACCCGCAACCACCTCCCGCAGTCGCTGAGTGACCGCAACCGCTTCTACGCGTGGGTGGCTCTGAACTTCGTGCTGCTTTTGGTGGTGCCGATCATCGTCATCAAGCTCGCCTTCAAGCGCAGCCTCTCAGATTTCGGGCTGCAGCTTGGACGCGTGGCGATCTGGTGGCGGTATTTCGTCGGCTTTCTCATCATCACCGTGCCGGTCATCATCATATCGGCCCGCTTTGCGGACTTTCAGGCGTACTATTCCCGCTATTCGTGGGCGACTGAAAGCCACCTGGAGCTGGCGATGTTCGCCGGTGCCTGGCTGGTGTATTTCTTCTCGTGGGAGTTTTTCTTCCGGGGCTTCTGGCTGTTCGGTCTTGCCCCGAGTCTGGGCGCCTTCTCGATATTCGTGCAGATGGTGCCGTTTGTGATGATGCACTTTTCCAAGCCGGAGGCCGAAAGCTTCGGCGCGGTCATCGCAGGCCTGGCACTGGGGTTGATGGCATACCGCAGCAAATCTGTAATCGGCTGTTGGCTGCTTCACTGGCTGGTGGCGATGGTGATGTATACTGTGGTATTTATTACCCCCCATTAGTGCCACGGGAGCTGCAGCGAACCAACAGGCCGGATATGGGCTGGCTGCATCCGGTCTTTTCACTGTGGCTGCGGTTTTTGCTCAGTGCTCCTCTCCGAAGACCTGAGCGGTGAAACACTCGATAGTCGTGTCTTCGTCCTTCCATGCCTGGGGCGGAAGGTTGGCCTTCTGGCAGGTCTGGCTGAGGAATTGTTCGCGGTCCCATCCCCATTCGGTGGCAACCTGGGGAAGCAGGAGCCCGCGGTTCATCCCCCGGCTGATACACAGCCCGTGGCGCCCCACCTCGATCTGTTCGACATCCGAAACCTCCTGCAGGGGTGACATGACGGAGATCTCGATGCTCAGATGCGGAAGTTCCTCTTCAGTTACCGGCGGGAAGCGCGGATCCTCTAGTGCAGCCGCCTGGGCCATCCTGGAGACTGTTTCGATGAGTGGAAGCCGCCCTTCGACGTGTCCGATGCACCCACGCAGATCGCCGTTGCGCTTGAGTGTGACAAAGGCTCCCTGGACTTTCTGCAAATCGGCGTCTTCGGTCGAAATATCGGGTGGGTCACCTCCCGTCACCGCTGCTTGCAGTGATTGGCGGGCTACCTGAAGAAGCTTCTGCTACTGCTTTTCGTTGAGCATACGCA
>JBKHJK010000166.1:0-5551 GCA_046538215.1 Armatimonadota bacterium | reverse complement strand
ACAGTACCTGGGCTGCGATCACACCATGGCCCATTTCCGCGAGCTGGTGGAGCCGGAAGTCACCTACACCGCCGGCCGCGAGGGATGGCAGAACGCCGGCAGCCGCTCGATGACGGAGGTTGCTGCCGAAAAAGCTGAGGAAATTCTCGCCGCAGAGCATACACCCCTCATAGATGAAGACACGGACGCGGCCCTGGCTGACATCGAGGAGCGATGGATGAAGCAGCTTGTCGAATAAAGCCGTGAGAGGGTGCCTCTGCCACGCAGGCTACTGTATCTTCACGCGGAGGTCCTCAACGGTGAAGATGTGGTGGAAGGTGTAGCCGGCCTTTTCGATGGCCTGTCGTGCTCCGGCTAGGCGATCCACCATGGCGATGACTGCCTGCACGGAGGCATTGCGTTCTCTTTCCACCGCTTCGATGGCCTTCAGGGTCGAGCCGCCGGTGGTGACAGTATCTTCGACCATGGCGACTTTCGCCCCATCTGCCAGCGGCCCTTCGACCTGCCGCCCGGTGCCGTGGCCCTTGGGTTCCTTGCGCACCATAAAGGCGTCCAGCGGTATGCCCATGGAGGCGGCGACGGCGGCGGTGGCTCCGGAGATCGGGTCGGCCCCCAGCGCCATTCCCCCCACTGCGGAAACGTCGTAATCCTGCAGTATATGCAGAATGCATCGGGCGAGGCAGTACGCGCCCTCGCCGTGGAGTGTCACCAGCCGGCCGTCAATGTAGTAATCACTCTTTTGGCCCGAAGCCAGCGTGAATTCGCCGAACTCCAGCGCCCTTTCTTTGACGAGTTCCTTCAGACGCTGCAGACATTCCTCATCCGTCATCTGCGTCAAATCCATCCCGGTTTTGTCCTTCCTGGGGCGTATCTATTGTCCCGCACGCAGTGCGAGCATATCCCGCAGTATCTGTGGCGTCTGTTCATCCGAAAAGATTGCCTCCATGTCCCACCAGTCGTAGGGGGCATCCGGGCCACCGGTGACGCCCATTCCAGGGCCACCACCGGGTGGCAGCAGACCGAGTCCGCGCATGGTTCGCACCGCAAGCTGGCTGGCGGTGACCTCGTCCCATTCATCCTCTGCAATTCCGCGGGCCTGCATCTGCATATTCACCAGGAAATTGCGCCTCCGTTCGAAATTTGGCGACCTTTCGGGGATGAACTGCCGGAGAAACTCGGTCGCCTCGCGATCGGCGTAGAACTCGTATGTGGTCGGGTCTATGTACCGGGTTTCATCGAGCATGTTTACCATATTGCGGACGTTGCCGGCGATGCCTGTCAGCCGCTGGAGACGCTCTTCTTTGGGGATGGCAGGACCAAGAGGGCCGGGTGCACGCCAGTCAATCAGACGGTTCTGTCGGGGGTCCAGTATCTCGTGCACCGACCACAAGTGCTGCACGGCTGCCCTCATGCGGTTCTGCTCGTAGCGGGACTCGGCCTCGTAGATCGCACGCACTGTGTCCGCCGCACTCCCACCAACAGTGCCGCCGTCCTGCAGGGTCGCCTGGAGGCTCCTGAGAGTTTTGGCATTTTCGGTGACGGTTTTCAGAAGGTCCCCCCGCTGCTGCGAATAATCTTTCGAAAGCCCCCGGGCCACCGGGACCATGGCCGAGAGCTGGCTGGGAGTGACGGAGAGGTCGTTCAGCGCTGTCAGGTACTGCGCTTTGTGGATCAGGTCGGTCATTGTGTGCCCGGAGACGGCATCTCCCTCAAGGTCGCAGCCGCCGAGGAACGGCAGATCATCCGGCACGGACACCGGGGCGTCTGTTTTCAGCTTCGACAGGAGGTTTGCCGACCGCTCGCAGGTGACAATGGTGCGGAACTGGTCTCTGCTTATCTTGTTGCTCACCGGTGGCGGTGGCATGAGTTCGATGCCCAGGTATTGACAGATATCGGCGCCAAGGGTCTCGCGGCGATCGGCAAATTCCGCCCGGCTCCAGTTTCGTGCCGCATCAAAAATCGAAAGCAGTGGCCGGACGAGCTGTTCGGTATCCGACCGCCCAAACCCCAGAAGAGTGGCGACAAATTCGGCGGTCTCCTGGGCTACAAGCGCACGGATGGCCGTGTATTCAGCCGGAGTCAGCGCGCGGGCAATTTCCACCTGCTCCACGAGATATCCATACGTCGCCTGTGTATCCTCCCAGAACCGGAGCTCTTCCAGCCGCTGCTCCGTCTCCTCAGAGGTCTCGATGCGCTCGAGTTGCTCGCTCTCAAGCATCGCGCGCGCACGTTCAATCATATCAGCAACGTCTGAATCGTAGGCGTTCACAAGCCGGTTATAGTCATTTGCGGCCTCATCACCCGCCCGCCGCACGTCGTCAGCCGGCAACTGCCCGGCCCTCCACGCCTTCAACACCGCTTCGACGTTTTCGGCAGATTCTTCGTGCAGCGCGTCCATATCCCTGGTGAGCTGCCGGGCCCGTTGCCTGTGTTCGGTGGCCAGTTTGCTGATCTCAGTGGTCTGCTCGGCGGTCAACTGAAGATGTCGCGCGACCTGCAGCACCTGCACATCCTCATACAGCTTCTCGTTCGCCGGGGCCGTTGAAGCCGCCAGTGCCATCATGACGAAAGACAGGACAATCATGCAGACGGAGGATCGCTGCAATTTCATGAACGCCACCTCACTCGGATGAGCTGTCGAAGCTATTGGCATTGACACAGACGGATGTGAGCCGCTGGTGTTTGAATATTCACCCTGCTACAACGCATTTTACCACATTTTTCGCCCCCTGACACACCCCCGCCCCGCGTTGACAATGCCGTGAATCTGCATGTATACTTCCCTGAAATCCACCGGTGGGGGGCACAGGGCGATTCCACACACTGATCTTCCATTTCCGGACCGTCTCGCAAAAGCCGTGAGCGCAAAAGATTCACGTGTCTGCGTCGGCCTCGACCCCCGCCTGGATATGCTCCCGGAGACGTTCGCCCGGGCGGATGATATCGTTACTGCATCGGTTGAGTTCTGCCGCAACATCATTGACGCCGTGGCCGATGTCGCGGTGTGTGTCAAGCCCCAGGCGGCGTATTTCGAGGCTCTCGCGCCATGCGGGCTGGCGGCGATGTGGAAGGTCGTATCGTACGCAAAAAAACGCGGGCTCCTGGTGATCGTGGACGCCAAGCGCAGTGACATCGGCTCCACGGCAGAGGCCTATGCGCGGGCGTGTTTCGGGCAGCACCACCAGGACGCCGCGGCCACACCCGACGCCGTCACCGTCAACCCGTACCTGGGCACCGACGGGGTGCGGCCATTTATCGAGATGGCCGACGAGGTTTCCGGCGGGATCTTCGTACTGGTGAAAACCAGCAACGAAAGCTCCGGGGAGTTGCAGGACCTGCAGGCCGACGGCGCAGCAATCTATGAGCACATGGCCGACCTGGTGACCCGGTGGGGCGAGGGCCGCATCGCCGAATGTGGCTACAGTCCGGTGGGAGCGGTTGTCGGGGCAACGTATCCCAAACAGCTCCAGGAGCTTCGAGAGCGGATGCCCCACAGCATTTTCCTGGTCCCGGGCTACGGCTTTCAGGGGGGCGGCGCAGAGGATGTCGCGGCCGCCTTCGATGAAAACGGCCTCGGCGCAGTGGTCAACTCCTCCCGGGGCATCATCTATGCCTACAGACAGCACGGAGGCGATTTTACCGAAGCCGCCTTCAAAGCCGCACAAACCATGCGCGAAGATATCAACGCCACAATTGGGTGAGATATGTCAGCACTGAGCATCAAGAGCCTGGTTTCATTCGGCGACCTGACGGATGAGGATATTGACGAGATTCTAGAGCTCGCCGACGGGATGGCGAGTGCCATCGGCTTCGATGACGACGAGCGCATCTCCAACGTCCAGCCGCTGGACCGCATCCTGGCGACCGCTTTTTATGAACCCTCCACCCGTACGCGGCTGTCGTTTGAAGCGGCGATGCTGCGGCTGGGAGGACAGGTGGTGGGCTTTGCCAGCGCCGACGTCTCCTCGGCATACAAGGGAGAATCGGTCGCCGATACCGCTCGCGTCCTCAGCGGATATTGTGATGTGCTGGTGATGCGCCATCCGCTGGCAGGGGCGGCGAAAGTGGCCGCAAAGGGCGCCACCGTGCCCTTTATCAACGCCGGTGACGGGCCCCGCGAGCACCCCACCCAGACGCTCACGGACCTGTTTTGCATCAACAGAGAGCTCGACACCCTGTCGGATCTGACAATCGGCCTGTGTGGCGATCTGAAATACGGGCGAACGGTGCACTCGCTGGCCCCGGTGATGGCCCGGCGCGGATGTGAGATCGTCTGCATCGCCCCCGACGAGCTGAAGATGCCGGAGAAGTACATGGTTGAGGTTGAAGAGCTCGGTGGATCGCGGCCTGAAGAAACCGACGACCTTGAGGCCGCCATCGCCGACCTGGATGTGCTGTACATGACCCGCATCCAGCGCGAGCGATTTGACAGCCAGGAGGATTACGAGAGGGTTGCGGGCGTGTATGTGCTGACTCCCGACATCATGGAAAAGGCGAAGGACGAGATGCGCGTTTTGCATCCCCTGCCGCGTGTTGATGAGATTGATCCTGCTGTGGACGAGGACCCCAGAGCGGCGTATTTCCGGCAGGCCGCCGGTGGTGTGCCAGTGCGCATGGCGCTGATTTCGCTGCTTTTAGACCTCCCGCAGTTCAGCCTGCCACCAAAGAGCATCGGCCTGGATTCCGTGGGCCGCAGCCGCCAGAAGGAAGATGTGACCGAGCCTGCGCCACCACCCGAGCCACAGTGGGTGACCGGCGCCGGCCCCTGCAGGAATAAAAAGTGTATCGCCGGACCCGAAAGCAACGAGCCGCTGGAGCAGAAGTTCTACGAAGACGCCGGCGGCAACACTGTCTGCTACTACTGTGAACAGCCGCTTGAAACCGACTGACACCCGTTTACACATACAGTGGCGGCAAAGACCGCCCGAGGAGGCAAATACTGATGTGTGGTAACAAAGGCGACTATGTCATCCCGCTTCAGCAGGCCGAGAAGGTTGCTGTGGCGTATTCTGGCGGGCTCGATTCCGCGCTCGCCCTGAAGATACTGCCTGAATATTACGGCGCCAAAGAGGTGCTGGCGGTGACCGTCAACGTCGGGCTCACCGATGAAGAGCTCGATATGTGCAAAGAGAAGGCCGAGCTTCTGGACGTGCCCTGGACGCTTATCGAGGCCACCGACGAGTTCGCCAATGATTTCATCAGCAAGGCGATCATGGCTAACTCCGACTACGAGGGGTACCCGGTTGCCACCTCCATGACCCGCCAGCTCATCGCCCGGCGCGTCGCGGAGTTCGCCCTCGAAAACGGCTGTGACGCCATCTGTGAGGGCTCGACCGGCAAGGGCAATGACCAGTATCGCATGCACAATGTTTTCAACATGTTCGCCCCGGACCTGAAGGTCATCGTTCCCGTGCGTGATTTCAACTGGACGCGCGAGGAGGAGAAGGAGCTGTCCGAGGAGTACGGCATCCCGTTCAAGGCGGGTATCGGCGACGCTCTGACCATGTGGTGCCGCTCCATCGGCTCCGGCGAGGTGGACAACCTGCAGATG
>JBKHJK010000165.1:0-5578 GCA_046538215.1 Armatimonadota bacterium | reverse complement strand
CTGGAGATTTGGGTACGGGTGCAACTGCGACCCCTCGCTCATCGAACAGCTCATTAGGACGGGGGGGGCGAGTCGGGGCAAAGGCACGGGAACGTCTTCGGAGCAACGCGTCCGTGAGGAAGCATTTGTCCGCTCGGATCTGCAGGCCGATGGAAAGGCCGGGACGCGAGAGCGGACGATGGAGTGCCGGGACTGCGCGATTTTCGTCGAGCACCAGCGCCAGAAATTCAAGGTGCTCAACCCTGTTTTCGTGCTCATGACCCTGGCGGCCCTGGTGTATCTTTTTCAGCCCTACGTGCAGGTGTACGAGCGTGTCATGCACCAACTCGCACAGGTTGCCGCCCGCCTGACCTACGGGGACATGATCAACCCACAGGACTGGGTTGCAGAGCTGAATGTGCCCACCGTGCAGATACTGATCTACATCATCGTCGCGGGGTTCCTCCTGTCGTACGTGCTCAGGTTCATCGAGTGGGCGATATTGAAGCGAATGATACTGTAGCTGCGGGCCTTTTACACCTTGACAACATGAACCGGCGTAAGCTTGCCGACCATGCGGCCCAGCCCGCATTCAACTGATTTGAACACACCCTGCCGCCCGCGGTATTTTTGGGGAAGATCATGGGTGTCGGCGAGGATTTCCACCACGTCACCGGTTGGTCCGTCACGTTCGCTTCCACTCGAGGAGACCGGTGACATCTCAAAGCAGCGGTGGTCACCAAGGTCAATAACCCGCACGACGTCGCGGAAATGCGGCAGAGAATACCCGGCGCCGTGGGGAATGATATTGGCGTTGCGAAGAGCCTCCAGAGCATCCATCGAGACCGCCCGGTCGTAAAATCCCAGCCGCTCGATCGTTTGATCGGAAAGATTCGGCAGCCCTTCGAAGAGATACCCGGGAAGATCGCTCCGGATCATGATGGGCAGATACTCGACCGTTTCATCGAGCGAGTTGTGACATCCCAGGTAGAGGGTGTTGGGGTCGGTCATGCCCTGGTGGGTCGCATTTGCGATGGGCCGGAAATCGCCGAAGATGGCTTCGGCTGCGGCAAGACGGCGCTTTTTGGCGAATTGCTCGGCCCGCCTGTAAAACTCGAAGAACTCAACGGCATCGTCATCCAAAAGCACGTGCAGGGGGCCAAACGGAGTGTCTATCAACCGGGCGCGGTCTGCGAGTGTGGGGGATTCGTCCCAGTAGAGGCCGGGACCGTGGGGATTTTCGCCCTTGAGCTCCGGTGCGGCTGAATGGAGCACAAATGCATAGGGAGCGAATTCGACGCCAGGGACCGTGGGTTCGAGGGTGCAAAGATCAATAAAATGATTCCCCCTGTGAAAATCCCATTCGATCTCAATCCCGTCCACCTCGATGGAGGTGTGGTACAGGTCGTGGAGGTCGGAGAGGAGACCGTCAACGTCCGGTAGATGCTCGATGCTTCCGGCCAGCATCCCGCAGGCGTTGGGCTTGGCGTCCAGCACAACAAGGGGACGATCGCCGGAGCCCCACTGCAGCTTGCCGCCGTATCCGAAACCGGCATCCCACCGGGCTGAATTGCGCGTGATGGTCATATCGGGGGAGCCGATGAAGATCGCGTCCGGCTCATAGCCGAGCTTTTCGAGCATGATGTTCAGCTTTGCGATTCCGAAAGCCATATTCGCGACACAAAGCTGGGCGGCGGCGTCATTGAGCCCCAGTGAGAATATCCTTTTTTTTGCTGTTTCAAGACGTGTCTCTCGGTCCATATCAGGAGAAACTCTCTTCTTGCGCAAAACTTAAAAATCGGGCATCATTTTAGAGTAGTATAACACAGAGCCAACAAAAAATCCGTACCGCGCCTTGACAAGAAGCAGGTGTTTGACATGCGCACAGAACCTTTGCCGATCATGCCGATGTTTCAGGTCCTCTTTCCGGGCATGCCGATGCCGCTGGATTTGTGGGAAGACAGATATATGAAGCTCGCGCGGCAGTGCACCGACAACGACAGGGAATTTGGAATCGTGTTAATCGAGGAGGGAAAGGAAGTCGGTGGGCCGGTGCAGAGCACCTACAAAATTGGGACCAGCGCCCGGGTGGCATACGCCAGGGAGATGGATGACCATATCGCCGCGTTGGTGGTGGGGCAGGAGAAGTTTCGGATCCTGGACGTGGTGGAGAGCAAACCAGTTATGAAGGCTGTTGTGGAGGAAGTCCCCGATATAGAGAGAATATCCATCTCTCCGGAATTTGTGACGGATACATGTGACGAATTTGGGGAATACATGACTATGATGCTGAAGCTCGTGGGGTTCCCGGATATAGATATTGAAATTCCCGACGACCCCAACCGGCTATCGTACATGATCGCCGCGCATTTGCGGTGCGGGTCGAAGGTCCGGCAGGAGCTTCTGGAGATGGCCGACCCCCGAAAGCGCCTGGGACGAGCCAGAGAGCTGATGCAGGAGGCCCGGGAGGAATATAGAGTTATTCTGGCGGCCAAAGAACAGGCTCCGGATGAGTTGCTGGAGGGTGGGATTTTTTCCAGTAATTAGCTCACTGAAACCGCTTTGGGCGCAGCGTCTTCCTGAGGGGGGAGGTCTGGTCTCCGTGGCGAGGGGTGTGCGTCCCGATGAGGACGTGTGCAAAACCTGAATATCGTGTTTGATCGGGTTGTCACACGCCAGAAAACTTGGTACCATACACAAACAGTTCTATCGCAGGAATGGAGGGAATTACGGCTGATGGCAAACAGCAACCATTCACTCGAGAAGTTTCAGGGTGAATTGGACGAAATTATCTCAAAATACAGGCATCCCGAAGAGCGGCGGATCGGATACGGAAACCTGCGACACGAATATTCCGAGTGGGAAAAGGATGACGCCAAAAGCGTCAATATCGCCGTCATCTACGAGACCCCCGGTGGTTCGACGACGCAGATCAACGTAACCTATGATAAGGAAAAAGGCACCTTTACCTATCTCGATCGCGACCTGGAAAACCAGGTCACCACGGGCGATTACGAAGAAGTCCTGGGGGCGATCAAAGAGGAAGTCCAGAAGATCCCGGGCAAACGTGCCGACCAATTGATCAACCAGATCAACAGCTGGATCGAGATGGGCAAGGGCCGCCACGAGATCTTCAGCGAGCTCAACAAGCTGCTTCAAACCGAGTTCCTGGGCGGCCGGATCACCACCACAGAGCTCAAAGAGGGCATTCAGCACGTGGTAGAAATGCACAGCAACAGCAATGCCCGGGCCTGACTTGCGATTATATTCATGTATATGAAGCTGCCCGGAGTCGGGCAGCTTTTTCTTTTCGGACCGCCCCTCTGTGGTTATCGCGCTATAAGGCCCTTGCGGACGTACGCCGTCAGTCTCCGAAACCTGTTCACGAAATCTCGCGTGATGATCTCGCCGTCACTGAGCCACCGCCCCTGTTCGTCCATCGCTTCAATGATCTCGCGCACGGAAGCCGCCTGAGACTGCACGTACCCCGCGGCCTCTTCGGGATCGGCTTCGGCCTTATGTGCGTTATAGTACTGCTGCGCCCCCAGCCTGCGTGCTTGTTGATACATTGCTATTGAGCCCGGGATGCCGTATCCGCTCTGGAAGCTGTAGTGGGTGGGGAGGTCGTCGTCGGTGTACACCAGCTCGTACTCTGTGGTGAAATACAGCGGCCTGTTGGAGCCGATTTCCACGAATCTCGGCCACAGATCGTCATCAATTTTACAGCTTTGGAGCCACTCGATCGCCGCCGGGATAGGGTCGAGGAACCTGTCATATCCGGTGCGGACGTACAGCGTCACCAGGGTGCGGATATTGCGGCTGGTCACGGCGGGGCACCAGGCTTTGGGTTCAAACTTCCGCGCCGGGGCCGGCTCCATGTCCCAACTGTACTGCTGCGCCCAGCCAGCCTGTGGGGGATCGCCCTGTGAGGCGATGATGAAATCACCGGCGTCCAGGGCGCTCTGCAGGTACCGCTCTTCTCCGTAGATATCCCACGCCTCCAGCATCACGGCGATGCAGTCGTTGATGGCGTTGTCGTTAAAGGTGTAAAACCGGTCGTAATGCTCCTGCGAATGAGGATATCGTTGTGGCCATGCCCCGTTGTCAAATTGCGCCTGCAGCATGTACTCCAGCCCCGCCATGGCCGCCTCGTGATACGGCCCCTCAAATCCGACGACCCGGTCCACCCGCATTAACAGCCGCATCGCCGACTGGGTGGTGTTATCGTCGAAGATGCCGTGGTTGAAGCGTTGGTCGGCCTTCAGGTCTTCGCGCCCTTTCATGTGGCGGTAATAGAGCTTCCGGGGGCCCTGTTCGCTGAAGTCTATGTGATAGTACCAGCCGCCACATTCGAGCTGGCCCCAGACCAGGGCATCGGCGGCCTTCTTCGCAAGCTCCAGGAAGTAGGTGCCACCACTGGCCTTGTAGGCATCCAGATACGCCATCCCCATCATGGGCGTGCCGCTTTGCACCCAGACCTGCTGGTCGGAGGCCTTCCCCTCACCCCAGCGCTGCTTCAGATCGGCGGTATATCGCCACAGGTATCCTCCCTGTGTGGCCACGTTTTCGTCCATATACTGCGCGGCGCGCTTCATCGCCGCGATGACGTCGGTGATGGGGAGGGGCTCGGCAAGCGCGGCTGCGGCGATCATAAACACACCGACAATGACGGTCAGGCGTCGCATTGTTGGTCGCTCCCGAAGAAGGTATTGGCTTCTTATGCACTCTCGGACACAGGTGTCTAAAGCGTTTCCGGCCACTGTGCGAACTGTGCCCTGCAGGGAATGATCACCACCTGCCGCGCCGAGCGACAGTTCGACGCCCTCGCAAAGGCCATCGAGCACTTCGAGGGGTGAGAATCAGTCGGAGTTGCGCTTGCCCTTTTGCTTCCTCGGGGCCCTCTTGAAGGTGTCAGTGCCCGTTTTGGGGTATTGGAGTTCCTTACCTTCGAGAAGTTCTTCAATGGTCAATATCTGGATTTTTGGTACCTTTGGCAGAAGACTTGGAGGGTCGTAAAAACCCGCTTCTGCAGCTTCTTCAATCATTGCGCGAGTGGGTTCCTGCAGGGTTACAAATGCCGCCATCTCCGCCCCCTCGCGCTCCATGACACCGCGCAGGTCGCCTATCTGGTTTCTGGTGACATTCCCGCTCTTGACCTGCACGATGATGCGTCGGCGGTCGCCGTTGTCATCGTCGAAGAAGTAAATGTTCCCATCAATCCCCTTATCGGCGCCTTTTTTGCGCTCACCCTCGGGGCTCGCACCGACCAGCCCAAGCGCCCAGTACTCAAACTGATACCGGTTCTCCTCGGCAAGCGCCCGGGCGCTGTCAACGTCCTGTGGCTCACCAATGACCTCATAGGGTTCAAGCTCATGCTCGAAGGTGTCCTCAAGCCGCGTGCGCATGAGGCTTACTGCCAGGTGGGTAATGTCAATGCCAATCCATCGGCGATGGAGTCGTTCGGCGACGGTGATGGTCGTGCCGCAGCCGCAGAACGGGTCCAGCACAAGGTCGCCTTCGTCTGATGATGCAGAGATGATGCGCTCCAACAGGGCCTCGGGTTTCTGCGTCGGATAACCCAATCGTTCAGAGTGACTGC
>JBKHJK010000164.1:0-5593 GCA_046538215.1 Armatimonadota bacterium | reverse complement strand
CTGGAAGCCCCCTGAAGGGGCTGACAGCTTCGAACTGACCATCGCCCGCGATCCGGAGATGAGCGATCCAGTGATCAAAGAAGCCGTTTCGGAACCGGCCTATCTGCCCTACGAGGCATTCGAGTCGGGCACCTATTACTGGCAGTGGACCTTCGGTGAGAAGGAGGGCGAGGTTTTCACCTTTGAGATCACAGCAGATGCGGTAAAACTGGAGGTGCCACCGGCTTCGGAATGGCTCCAGCGGCTTTCGGACGACCACCCGAGACTTTACCTGTCTCCGGAAGATGTGGGCGATCTCCGTGCATCCATCGATAACGAAAGAGCCGACCAGTGGGCGGAGCTTCAGAGCGTTGCCGATCGGCTGCTGGCACAGGATCATGTCATCGAAGAGCCGCCGTATCTGCCCGATCGCACGAAGGATTATGCGGCGTTTTTCGAGGTCTGGCAGCAGGTGTTGTGGGGAGGGCGCAAATTCACCCGTGGCGCGTCGCTGCTGGCGCTGACATACCTTGCATCCGGCGATGAGCGGTACGGCCGGGCGGCCTGCCGAAGGATGGACTCGATCTCCCGCTGGGATCCCGAAGGCTCGTCTTACCTGCCCCACAATGACGAGGCACACATGGCGGTGATTTGGGACGGCTCGAAGGCGTGTGACTGGTGCTGGGATCTCTTCACCGACGAAGAGCGCGCCCGGGTCATCGAACAGTTTAAGCGGCGCGGGGAAATCACCTATGAATTCATGCACGACCGTGGCAACTACGGTGTCACGCAGTTCGGGTCTCACGCCGGGCGCGAGGTCGTTTTCCTGGCACACCTGGCGATGACTTTTCACGAGCACATTCCGGAAGCGGTGGAGTGGCTCGAATGGCTGCGGCCGGTGCTGTGTGGGATATGGCCGGTCTGGGCCGAAGATGACGGAGCGTGGGCTGAAGGTCCGTCATACGGGAATGCGTATGTCAACATTATGACCATGTTCGCCACCGCCCTGAAGCGAGGGTGTGATGTGAATCTGTACAGGCGGCCCTTCTGGTCCGGTCATGCGCGCTGGCGCAAATGGTGTGAGCCGCCCTACGCCGAATGGATCGGCTTCGGCGACCACACGGAAGTGTGGGCGACTTCCTGGGAGGGAACCGCAAACCTCGTTGATATCATCCGCCACGAAGGTTCCGCCGACGGCTTCGGGGGATACGTCCGCCAGCTTCGACAGCGTGCGAAGAATTTGAGCACGCCCGACACGCGCGATCTGCCGAGATTCAGCCCGCAACTTTTCACCGCCGCACCCATTAAAAAAGATGAAACCGATCTCAACGAAGACCATATACAGGAGGTCTTCGAAGACGCGGGATGGGCGGCCGTGCGCACCGACTTCGAGAACGCCGATAATGACATCGCCATGATCTTCCGGTCGTCACCATACGGGTCCTACAGCCATTCACACGCCAATCACAACGACTTCATTATCCACGTGGGTGGACGGGTGATGACGATGCCGGCGGGGTATTACAACGGCTACGGCTCGCCGCACCACGCCAACTATGTGTGGCACACGAAATCTCACAACTGCCTGACGCTTTCCGACGCCGGGCAGATCATGCGAAAGTATAAGGCCCGCGGCGTGATCGAAAGCGCCTTTGAAGATGATACACTTACGTATATGGTTGGCAACGCCGATCTGGCCTATGCTGGAGCGATCAAATGCAGGCGTCACGTATTATTCTTGAAGCGCCACAGCTGCTTTGTGCTGATTGACGATGTGCTGCCGGAGCCGGACCAGCCCTCAACCCTGCAGTTCAACATGCATTCATGGGCCAGCTTTGGCGTTGATGAGCCGAACCGCAGCTTCGCGCTGATGCGTGGTGGCAGCAGGCTTCACGGGCATTTCATGTATCACCGGAACTCCAGTTTCATCCTCACGGAAGGCTGGGATCCGCCGCCAGCACCCAACAAGCCCAATAAGCAGTGGAAGATGCAGTATCACATGCGCTTTATGCCGGGGACGCCCGGAACCGACCGCCAGATCCTTGGAACGATACTGTGCGCGGGCCATGACGGCCTCATACCTGCAGAGGTGCGCACTGAGCTTGCAGATGACACAGAAGTGGCCGATATCGGGGGCGACACGCTCCTGCTCAACCAGGGATCGGGGATTGACTGGCAGGATATTCAGACCCCGGCGCTGGCCGTTTTCATGTCGCCTGCAGGACGATATATCATCACCGACACGGGTGTTGAAATAGGGTGAAACGATCCGGCAAAAACTTCGTGCAAAGAAGGGATACTGGCGGATACGGGGAATAAATAATTGATGTTCCGGAGGGTGGATATGGTAAGATATATTGCCGATCGGCACCGGGACGGATGTCAGGGAGGTTTATTATGAACGTTTTCTGGATCATGCTGGATTCGCTGCGGCGCGATCACGTCGGCGCATACGGCTCCGAGGTCTGCAAAACGCCGAATATAGATGCTTTCGCCGAGGAGGCCATCGTTTTCGACAACGCGTACCCTGAGGGACTGCCCACGATCCCGGTCCGTACCGCCATGGTCACGGGAAACAGGACGCTGGGGAGCCGCCCGTGGCAGCCGCTGACGGACGAAGATGTCACCGCCGCAGAGCTGCTGTCTGCACATGGTTACTCCAGTGCGATGATTACAGATACGTATCACATGGCCAAACCCGGGATGAATTTTCATCGCGGGTTTAATTCTTTTCAATTCATCCGTGGCCAGGAGGGTGACTGCTGGGAGTTGTGCCCTCATTCGGAGAACCTCGACGACTACGTGCACCCACAGCAGAGCGACCGCAAGCGGCGGGTGATTGATAACTTCCTTCGCAGCAGCGCCCGGTGGGAATCCGAGGCCGACACCTTCCCCGCACAGGTGTTCCAGGAAGCCGGACGCATGGCTGAATGTCTCAGCGACCGCGATAAGCTGTTTTTCTGGGTTGATTCGTTCGATCCACACGAGCCGTGGGATCCTCCCGCCCCGTACGATGAAATGTATATGGACGCGGAGTATGAGGGGCCCCGGCTGATTGACGCCAATTACGGCGACATCAGCTACATGACCGAAAAAGAGCAGAACTTCATCCGGGCGATGTACGCAGGTGAGGTCACGCTGGTGGACCGCTGGTTCGGCCATTTCATTGACACACTCAGAGAAACCGGCCTGCTGGATCGCTCCATCGTCATCATGCTGGCGGACCACGGCCACCCCCATGGCGATCACGGATTGATCATGAAATCCCCGCGAAACATGTACAATGAACTGCTGCGCATCCCCCTGATGATACGTCTGCCTCACGCGGAGCACGGAGGTGAGCGAATCGCGCCGCTGGTCCAGACCGATGATCTCCTCCCGACGACACTGGATCTTCTCGGACTGGAGCACGAAGCAACCGCAATGACCGGCAAATCCGCGTGGAAGCTCGTCAGCGGCGAGGCCGAGAAGCTGCGTGACACCGTCGTCACCGGCTACCACCAGTCGCCGATCCGCTGTGTCCGGGATGAGGATTATTCGTTGGTGGTATTACCCGACGGCAAGTACGAGCTGTACGATTTGCGCAACGACCCGGATGAGAAGGACAACATCTACGACGAAGCGCAGGACGAGGCCCGGCGGCTGCTGGAGTATCTGGGATACTGGAGCTACACCAAGCTGCCACCGGCCGAGTTTGAAAATGTCCAGGAAGCCTATGAATGGGCGCACACGTCCATCACGTAGCACGTGGCTGCCGTCCGGACCTTTGCAGGACATCTACGGGCATTACGCAGGAGCGACCTGCTGGCAGCGAACTGCCACAGGCAGTACCGTCCAATTCGAAAATAGCATGTATGCGCTGTGTTTCCAAAAGGAAGCGCGGCAAACTACAACAAACTCTTCATTCAAAGGCTGATACGTATGTCTAAACCAAAAGTGTTTGTAACTCGACTAATCCCTGACGCGGGTCTGGACCAGATCCGCGAAGAATGCGATGCTGACGTCTGGGAAGAGCAGATGCCGCCGGAGAAATCAGTGATTCTCGAGCGTGTTGTCGGCTGTGACGGGCTTTTGTGTCTTCTGACCGACGATATAGATGCCGAAGTCATGGACGCTGCTGGCGACCTGAAGGTCATCAGCAACTACGCGGTGGGGTATAACAATATAGACGTTGACGCCGCCACCGAACGCGGCATTCCGGTGGGCAACACCCCCGGTGTGCTCACTGATACCACTGCAGACCTGGCGTGGGCGCTTTTAATGAGCATCGCTCGCCGCATTGTGGAGGCGGACAAATATGTCCGGGCCAAAAAATGGATGACCTGGGAGCCGCGGCTGCTGCTCGGCAACGACGTGGCAGGCGCGACGCTCGGTATCATCGGCTTCGGACGCATCGGACAGGCCATGGCAAAACGCGCCACCGGATTTGACATGAAGATCCTGTATTACGACATCTACCCCGACGAAGAGGCGGAAAAGGAATACGGCGCCGAGTTCCGGGAAATGGATGAGGTACTCAAAGAAGCAGACTTCGTGACCCTGCACACTGTTCTGAATGACGAGACCTACCACATGATCGGGGAGCGGGAGCTCGACCTGATCGGCCCTGACGGGTATCTGATCAACAATTCCCGTGGTGGCGTCATTGATCAGGATGCGCTGGTCAAAGCCCTGCAGGAAAACCGCATCGCCGGGGCCGCTCTCGATGTCACCGAACCGGAGCCACTGCCCGACGACAGCCCCCTGCACGAGCTGGACAACGTCATCCTGGCACCACACATCGGCAGTGCAAGCCGCCAGACGCGCAACAAGATGGCCCGCATGGCCGCCGCAAACCTCCTCGCCGGTGTCAAAGGCGAAGAACTGCCAAACTGCGTGAACCCGGACGTGCTGTAACAGGACGAGCACAGACCGGGGTGCGAAAAGCGCACCTCTGTCACTGATTGATAACGTGCACAACACGGTCACCGCGGTGGCCGTGTTTGTGCATATAGAGGCTGTAAGAAAAGAGGCGCACCCATGAGTAGTCGGCGAAATCTTGTAGTGATGCTTTATGACGAATTCCAGCGCGATTGTGCAAGTACCTACGGCGGGCCTGTCCCTACTCCAACGATGGACAGACTCGCAGAGCGTGGCGTGGTTTTTGACCGCTACTACTGTGCAAACCCGCTCTGTGTGCCCACCCGCCCCTCCATGATGGGCGGCAAATGGCCCCATGCCCACGGCTCCATCACCTTCGGTGAAGGCTACAGCACCATCAACCCCGGCGAAGAGATGATCTTCGACCGCCTGCTGGACGGTGGCTACCATGTGGGCTATGAGGGCATCTGGCACATCAACCGCGCGGAGGGCGACGAGCGCTCCGGTGAGTACGCGCACTTCGACCCTGATGGATTCCCCTACCGGGAGCACGAGGAGATGATGGCCGAACAGGGGATGACGCCGGGCGATCAGCGCAGGGAGGTCCGCACGCGCACCGATGACGGCTGGGAGGAGTGGAGCTTCAGCATCCCGCTTCCGGCGCAGTGGACGCGTCCGATCGAGGAGCACCCCGACATGCGCCGCGCCAGCGCCATCGCCGCGGACAAGCTCGAATCCCTGGGCTTCGAGAAAG
>JBKHJK010000163.1:0-5606 GCA_046538215.1 Armatimonadota bacterium | reverse complement strand
TGAAACCTGCAAATGACACAGGTTTCAGGCCGAGCCACGGGTGTTTGAATTTTTATGAGGCACTGTTGCTCTTTGCGAAACCCTGACGTTTCTGAGGCACTACTGCATACGGGGGTCACAGCTGATGGGCAAAAACGGCGTTGTCAATGTCGCGACCTGTCAGTTTGCCATCACGGATCGTATCCGGCGCAACGGGTTGCAGGCCCGCCGGCAGATTCAACAGGCTACAGAGATGGGAGCCGATGTCGCACACTTTCCCGAAACCGCTATTGCCGGATACGCCGGAACGCACTTTGACTCCTGGGAGGGGTACAACTGGGAGGCGCTGGCGGAGGAAAATGCAGCGGTTTGCGAGGCTGCGGCGGAGGCCGGAATCTGGGTCATCATCGGCAGTACGCATCCGCTTTCGGGCAGTCACCTTCCACATAATTGCGCCTACGTCATCGCGCCGGACGGCAGCGTGGTGGAGCGGTATGACAAGTGCTTCTGCACCGGTGGCGACCTGCGGTTTTATGCGCCCGCCGACCACCTGAGCGTGTTTGAGGTCAACGGGGTCACCTGCGGTATTCTGATTTGCTACGACCTGCGGTTCCCGGAGATCTACCGCGCATATAAGAAGCGGGGCGTGCAGCTTCTGTTTCAGCCGTTTCACAACGCCAACAAGGACGGCCCCACCGTCCTCGATATTATCATGCCCGCGACCGTACAGGCCCGGGCGGCGAGCAACTACATGTGGATATCGGCGGCCAACGCCTGCGCGTATTATCAAAATTGGCCGAGTATGCTGGTGCGCCCAAATGGAACCATCGTACAGAAGCTGCGCAAGCACCGCTCCGGAGTGATGGTCAATGAGGTGGACACGCATAAATCGCTGTACGACGCTTCAGGACACAATCGGGACCGGGCCATGAAAGGGATCCTGTGCAGCGGCGAACCTGTGGAGGACCCCCGCAGCCAGGACCGCACGTCGCTGTAGCTCACGCACGACATCTTTCGAGGCCCTTTGCATCGAGCAGACCGCCCGGCGAAGATCAGCTACATGATGTTGAGAATCAGCAGAATGCCCATGACGATGAACAGGCCCCCGGCGATGTAGCGGATGATTTCAGTGGGGAGGAGCTGGCCGCAGCAGTGCCCAATTCCGACACCGATGGCGCTGACGAGTATGAGCGCGAGGGAGGCCCCGATCAGCACCATCCATGGCCGCTAAAACTCTGCGGCCTGGCAGACGGCCGCAAGCTGTGTTTTATCACCGAGCTCGGCGAGGAAAATTAGTACGAAGGTTGAGAGAAGTGGCTTGATGTCCATGTTTCACCTGAAGATGTAGGATATAACCTGCATTTGCGATATTTGAAGGCGTGGTGACGCTCAGGATATTGTGGCTGCAGGACTCACTATGGGTGTAAGATGGTGGATCGCAGCAATGTGCGCACCGATCTGTGCAGGGTACGGCTGTATTCTCTAACGGTCTGGCGGCCTGGAGACCGGGGCCCTGCTTCAGTCGAACAATGCACTCACCGATTCGCCGGTGTGGATGGCGTAAATCGCCGAGGCCAGCAGCGGAGCCACCGAGACCTGGGTTATCTTGTCTATCCTCTTCTCATTGGGCAGGGGAAGACTGTCGGTGACGACGATTTCTTCGATCGGCGCGTTGGTGAACCGCTCGATGGCAGGCCCGACCAGTATCCCGTGCGGCGCCCCCGCATAAATCTTCCCCACCTCATAGTCATTTTTGAGCATTTCCACGAGCTGAACAACGGAGCCGCCTGTGGCGATTTCGTCATCAAAAATGATGATATTTTTGCCCTCCACATCACCGACCACTCCGTGCATGATCACGGTTTCGCTGTCGATGCGCCGTTTATCACCCACGGCGAGGGGGAGGTCCAGCCGCTGTGCGTATTGGCCAGCACGTTTGGCGCTGCCGGCGTCCGGAGCGACGACCACAAACTGCTTTGCTATCTCAGGATCGTCCAGATGAAGCTTCTCCCGAAAGTACTCACACAGGATCGGTACAGCGGTGAGATGATCGGCGGGCACCTGGAAGAAACCCTGAACCTGTCCCGAATGCAGATTCATCGTCAGGAGCCGGTCGGCACCGGAGGCTTCCATCAAATCCGCCATCAGGCGTGCCGCCACAGAAATCCGGGGCGCATCCTTCTTATCCGACCGCACGTACGCATAATACGGCATCACGACAGTGACGCGGTGAGCCGAGGCGTGCTTCAGCGCGTCGATCATCAAAAATAGCTCCATCATGTGCTCGTTGACGGGCGGGGAGGCTGTCTGGACGACAAAAACGTCCTTCTCCCGGCTGTTTTCCTGGATCTGCACCCACAGGTTATCGTTGGGGAAACGGTCTATTTCCGTTTCGCTCAGCGGGATTCCCAGCTCCCGGCAAATGTCGCGGGCAAGCTGGGGATGTGACGACCCCGCGAAGACCTTCAGGTCCTCGTTGAAACCGTCGGGAATATTGTAGTACTTTTGCTCCATCATGATTTGCCTCCATCCCAACAACTGCACGGAACCCTCCGATAAAGGCCGCTGACAAATGGTGCTGACAAAAAGAATGAGCCCATCGTGTCGGGGATGAATCACAAGGCCGTCCGGAGATATGGTAGCACTGCCCAAAACAGCGTGTCAACCAGCCGGCATTGCATACTTCTTTACCACAACTCCGCATCGCTTCTCCGATCCGGGAATTGCGATACGCGAAGGGCTTTTGACCTCGCGGGCGGAATAGACAACAAATGACGTGCACGTGTGGGGAGGCGATTCGATGACTATCGACTGGGCAAAGCGCAAGGCTATCGTTATTGAAAGCGATGACTGGGGAGTATGCTCATGGGCGCCGGACCGGGAGGCCCACCAGGCCGTCAGGCAGATTGACACGGTGCAGGAATACTGGGAGTCACTGCCCGGATGGGTGGATGGAACCCTGGAGACCCCCGCAGACCTGGAGCGGCTCTTTGCCTTCCTGGAGGGCTTTCGCGGCTGCGACGGACGGCCCATTGTTTTCACGGCCTGCTACGCGGTTGCCAACCCGGATTACCGCGCCATTGAAGCCGATGAAATGCAGACATATCACGACATGTTTCTGGATGAGGGTGTGCCGGACCGCTGGGAGCGCGGTGACATCGTCGCAAAGGCCCGTGAGGGGATGCGCCGCGGGGTGTGGTGTCCGGAGTTTCATACCCGGCTGCATCACGCACAGCCATATCTGTGGCTCGACGCTGTCCGCGAGGGCGATACCGGAGCGGCCGCCATCTTCCCGTACCAGATGTTTCAATGCAAAGAGCGCGTGGGCGAATACGTGGATATGACGCCCGGGCAGCAGGCGGAGTGGATCGCACCGGCCATCCGCAGGATGGAGACACTCTTTGGCCAGCCCGCTCACTGTGCCGTCAACAGCGACGCGAGCAACCAGACGGAAGCCGTATGGGCCGACGAAGGCATCCGCTGCCGAATGTGTAAGGGCACCGGCTCGTGGGCCAATGAAGGGGAGCCGAATTTCTCGCATCCCGCCGGACACCTCCGCGAGGATATTGATATGACGTATCTGAACCGAAACACGTGGCTGGAACCGCTTGGTGACAGCGATCTCGAAGGCCCCAGACACGCCAAGCATGCGTATGATGAGGTCATCGCCGCCTGGGAAAACAACAGGCCGGCCATCTGCTCGTCGCACCGCAAAAACTATGTCTCATTCGTGGACCGGCAGGTGGAAAACGGCTACAGACAGGCCGCATGGTGGCTGGAGAAGCTGGTCGCCGAACACCCGGACCTGTATTTCTTGACAAGCTGGGAGGTCGCCCAGATGTACCGGCAGGGCGCATCCATCCAGCTTCTGGGAGACCACGCCGTCGCCCGAAACTGGACGGACGAGGAGGCGCATGTCACCGAGACCCTCCCGGACGGCACCGAGCCCGGCGAGCTGCACGTCCTCACCGGGACGAAGCTCGCCGCCATTGAGTGTCATGACCGCCAGATGACGGTGACCATGGCACCCGGCGATTACATGATTGAGCTGCATGAAAGCGACTGATGAAGCGTAATGAGCAATGCCAGACGTCCCCTGCCGACTGAAAAACAGATCGCATGGGCCGATATGGAGTTCGGGATGTTTTGCCATTTCGGCCTGAACACATTTAGCGACCTCGAATGGGGTGAGGGCGAAGAGAGCCCGGAGCTTTTCAACCCGACAGAGCTGGACCCAATGCAGTGGGCGCAGACCGCCAGGGAGGCCGGGATGCGATACATAGTGGTGACTGCCAAGCACCACGAGGGCTTCTGTATCTGGCAGACCGACACGACAGACTATTCCGTTGCATCCAGCCCGTGGCAGGACGGAGATGGCGATGTCATCCGGCTGGTGGCACAGGCATGTGAGGCGCATGACCTGAAGCTCGGCATTTACTGCTCGCCATGGGACCGCCATGAACCGTGCTATGAGGATAATGAGGCGTACGACGATTTCTACATCCAGCAGTGGACGGAGCTTCTGACCCGCTATGGTGAGGTGAGCTGCATCTGGCTGGATGGCGCAGGCTCGGCCGGTCACGTCTATGACTGGGAGCGGATTATCGGGTCGCTGCGAGAGCTTCAGCCCGGGGCGGCTGTCTTTAGCATGGGCGATCCCGACTACCGCTGGGTGGGCAATGAGGACGGGCTGGCCGCCGATCCCTGCTGGAATGTCGTCACCCCCGACGACATCAACACCGAGCACCTGACACAGGAGTATATGGCGGGATTCCCCCACTGGCTGCCGGCCGAATGTGACGCCCGGATCCGCGAAAACTGGTTCTGGCACGCCGGTGACGCCGATAGCCTCAAAAGCACCGGGCGGCTCGTTGATATGTACATCCACTCCGTCGGGCGCGGCTGTAACCTGCTTCTGAACGTGGGACCGGATGACCGGGGACTGCTGCCACAGGCCGATGTGGCACGCCTGCAGGAGATGCGGGCGGAGCTGCACCGGCGATTCAGCACTCCAGCCGCACAGGCCCAAAACCCCGCCGAAAGCCCGCAGGTTGATTTCGAACGACCGACCGCCATCTCCGCGGCGATTTCGGCTGAAGATATTGCCCGCGGCGAGCGCGTGCGGGAGTACGTGGTACAGTTTAAGCGTTTTGACCGCTGGGAGGCGGCGTGTATCGGAAAGGCCATCGGACATAAGAAAATTGATACCTTCCCGTCAGTGGTCGCCGATTCCGTGCGTCTTCATGTTCTCAAATCAGATGCAGAACCATGCTTCAAAACTTTCAAAGTCTTCTGAGGAGTATCGCCGAAATGTCAGGCTCAGGCAAAAACGTGTGCAGATGGTATAACGAAACCTCCGGCATGAAACGCGCGTACGATGCCGGGAAGCTGGACAAAAAATGGATCGAAGAGTACTGTTTCAACGGTGGTCAGGGCTGTGTTCGCAAGCAGCGTTTTGAGCAGGAGGGATATGTCTCTCCCGACTGGGTGCTGCCCGACGGCACCGTGGACGAAGAGCTGAAAGAGTGGTTTCAGGGCTGAATATTCTCTTTCGTCAAAGAAGGTATCTGCATGGCTGCACGATGGTTTGACTGCCTCGTAAGACTGGGGCGGTCGAAAACCCGGCC
>JBKHJK010000162.1:0-5618 GCA_046538215.1 Armatimonadota bacterium | reverse complement strand
AGGCCACTGCGGACGGCAGTTGCTGCGGGTGCGGCGGCGGGGGGCTGTGCGGCTTCGCTGGATTCCCCGGGGCGCTGGATGTTCTGACCGACCACCAGCGCCAGTGCGGCCCCTATCCCGAAACCAAGCACCAGCAGCGCCACATACCACCTGATGCGTCTTTTCTTGCGGTATTGGCCGACCGCAGCCCTCAGGCTGGGGTCTCCGGGCTGACGTTCCTCCGGTGCGGTCTCCTCCTGTAGGTCTTCTCGGGGCATTTCCTCGTTTTTCATGGCCGTTCGTCCACTTCAAAAAGACACTGATAGGCCCAGAGATCGGCGTGAGTGAGTTGCAGCCGGTACGTCCCCTCCATAGCGTCCTCAGGTATCGTCCATGTGAAGGCCCCGTTGGACTGTTCATGTGGCGGCACAGTTTCAGGCATCTGCAGTGTCTGTTGCCAGAACTGTTGTCCGCTGTGATTGATGATACGAAGCTGTGGGGGAGAGAAGATTTTTATTGGTTTCTCCAAGAGGTTGCTCCATTCCGCCTCGATGACTACCGTATCGCCCGGCTGGTAGCGCTCGCGATCGGTCATCAGCGTGATGCTGAGCGACGCAGGGCCCTCTGCGGGTTTTTGCCGCTCCACCTCCAGATATAATATCCCGTTCGTCAACATCCGGGGGCACCCGGTGACGACAACGCGCTCGAACGGCTCCATCGCTGCCCGCCGAAGTCCCGTATCCGGTGCATCGGTGCAGAGAATAGTGCTGTCTTCACCACGCAGGCGCCAGAATCTCGTCGCATCATCCGCCGCCCCGGCGCCCTCTTCAGTTCCGGCATATTCGCCGTGCACGCGGACGGAGCGTGAGAGCCATTTCAGCGGGTTTTTCAGCAGATCCCGGATCGTCAGACGCGTGGTCGCACCGTGCGGTGTACGCACATGGAGGGTTTTATTCTCATTATCCCACTGTACCTGCAGGCCGATGGCGCCGAGTGTTTGGGCAGGGAGGTACAGCAGTCCGTCCTCCCGCCGCGCCTCTACGGCCGTCAGGGGTACATCCTCGCGGGCGGGGGTGATGCGGAGGCTCTGCATATCCACGCTGAAAAGGGCTTCGGCTTCGGCGACCGTGACCTGCTGGTGGTCTCTGTCATAGCTGACCTCGAATCCGGCCGTAGTGAGGACGGTGCGTGCAGGGTACCAGGTGCACCCGTCCTGGACGAACGCGGGCGCGGGCAGACCGATTTGCAGACCGTTGAGCAGCAGTATCACGGCCACCGCACCACCGTTCATTTCACACCTCCGGCCCTGTTCATGGCAGGGGCCTGTTTATGACGGGCATGCCTCCCATGTAGGGACGCAGGGCTTCGGGCACCTCCACGCTGCCGTCTTCCTCCTGGCAGTTTTCGAGGATCGCCGCAAGTGTTCGCCCCGTCGCCAGTCCGGAGCCGTTCATGGTGTTGACATACTCCGGTTTGGCCTCAGGTTCGGAACGGTAGCGGGTGTTGCAGCGGCGGGCCTGGTAGGTCCCGTACTGGCTGCAGGAGGAGATTTCCACCCACATCTGCATCCCCGGGAACCATACCTCCAGATCGAAAGTCTGGACGGGTTGTGCGCCGAGGTCGCCGGTGCACAGCGCCACGCGGCGATAGGGGAGACCCAGCATTTCCAGGATGACTTCGGCGTCACTGATGAGGGCCTGCAGCTCCCGGTCGGAATTTTCGGGCGTCACAAACTTCATCAGCTCGACTTTGTGGAACTGATGCAGGCGAATGAGGCCACGTGATTCGCGCCCGGCCGACCCCGCCTCCCGGCGAAAGCAGCTTGTATAGGCGCAGTAGTGTCGGGGGAGCTCGTCGGCGTCCAGGATTTCTCCCTGGTGCATATTGGTCAGGGGCGCCTCCGCCGTTGGAATCAGGTAATACCCGTCAGTCGTCTTGAACAGGTCATCCTCGAATTTCGGGAGATTGCCCGTCCCCGTCAGGGCACTGGCGTTGCCCAGATGTGGCGGAAAAACTTCTGTATAGCCGTGTTTGCGGATGTGGGTGTCGGCCATCAGGTTTATGAGGGCGCGCTCCATGGTGGCTCCGTCGCCGACATTGACGACAAACCGTGCCCCGGCCATGCGTGCGGCACGCTCGAAGTCGAGGATGCCCAGCTTTTCACCAATTTCCCAGTGTGGGCGCGGCTCGAAATCGAAGCTCGGGGCCTCTCCCCACTCTTTGACGACCACGTTATCCTCTTCAGATTCACCGAGGGGAACCTCGTCCAGCGGGATATTCGGCAGGCTCAGCATGAGGCTTTCGTATTCGCTTTCGACCTCGTCGAGCTCTGCTTCCATTTCAGAAATCCGCTCTTTGAGCTCACCCACTTCGGCCTTGAGGTCTTCGGCATCGCCGCCGTCGCGGATGATCTGTCCGATCTGTTCGGACAGCGTGTTCCGCTGCGCTCTGAGCTCCTCGACAGACAGCAGCTCACGCCGCTTGTCGTCGAGTTCGATGAGGCGATCGAGGTCGAAATCCGATCCCCGATCCTCCAAGGCTTTGCGAATCCTTTCAGGCTCATGACGCAGCAAATTTCGGTCGATCACGGTCTTGCACTCTCCCTAATTCCCAAAAAACGTGCTTCCACACTTTGATAACTCAGTCTGTGCCTGTAACAGTGCGTGTGTCCGCATCCCCCATAATAAGACGAACTTGGCTGCAGGACAAGACCGGGTCCTTACGCCGCGGTGGCTTCCTCGATGGTGGTGACACCAGCTTTGACTTCAAAGTACTTCACGACTTCGTTCATGAAGAAGAAAATCACGCATACTCCGACGGCAATTCCCAGCTCGGTCATCGAGAGGGCTTCGGTCTTGAACACCTTCTGCAGGGCAGGCACATAGGTGACCGCAAGTTGTCCGATGACACTCAGCGCGACGGCCCCCAGCACACGGGGGTTGGTGAAGAAGTTGCGGCCAACCACGAGTTCCCGTTCCTTCCGCACCGACAGGCAGTAGGCAAGCTGCAGGCAGACGAGGACGAAGAATGCCAGGGTGCGGGCTGCTGTCAAATTCTCTTCGACGCCTCCCCATCTCCACCAGAACAGGCCGAGAGTGATGCCAGCCACTACGAACCCCACCCAGATGATACTATGGACCATCCCGCGGGCAAAAAGGCTCTCATCGGGCGGTCGCGGCGGCCGTTTCATGACATCTCCCTCCGCCGGCTCAAAACCCAGCGCCACAGCGGGCAGGCCATCAGTCACCAGGTTGATCCACAGAATCTGCACGGGCAGAAGTGGCAGAGGCCACCCAAGAAGAATGCTGACAAAAATCGTCCAGATCTCACCGACGTTGGTCGAGAGCAGGTGGCGCATGAACTTGCGTATATTGTCGTAGATCACCCGGCCCTGCTCGACGGCGGCTACAATGGTTGCGAAGTTATCGTCCAAAAGCACCATATCGGAGGCGTCCTTGGCCACCTCGGTGCCCACCTGCCCCATGGCCACACCGATATCCGCACGATTCAGGGCTGCAGCGTCATTCACACCGTCTCCGGTGACCGCGACGATTTCGCCACGGTCACGCCATGCATCGACCACCTTGACCTTATCGGCTGGAGAGACGCGGGCGAACACGTCGATTTCGTCGGCCTGCTCCAACAGCTCTTGCTCGCTAATCTTCGAAAGTTCTGCGCCGGCGACCACTCGCGTACCCTCCCGCTGCAGCCCGACCTCCTGGGCAATAGCAGAGCCGGTCTTGGCATAATCGCCGGTGACCATCACCAGGTGGATTCCGGCGTCGCGGGCCTTCTCGACGGCCCCGGGCACCTCTGACCGGGCCGGATCCTTCAGAGCCACAAAACCCGCAAACACCAGGTCCTGCTCCACTGTGTCCAGACTGGGTTCTTCCGGCACCTTTTCCAGGGGCTTGTAGGCGGCGGCCAGCAGCCGCAGGCCCTGTTCTGACAGCTCGGAGATCTCCTCTCGAAGCTCATGGGCGATATCCTCGGTCATCTCGTGCTCCTGGCCGTTTTCGCGGTAGCGGTTGGACAGGTCCAATACGCGGTCAGGGGCGCCCTTGACCATCGCCACGTGAGCCTCAGGGATTTCGTCGGAGGCTCCCGCATGGACGGTGGTCATGAGCTTTCGGTCGGAATCAAACGGTATCTCCGCCTCCCGTGGACATAGCTCCTTGATTTGCTCCGGATGGATGCCAGCGGCGAAGGCGGCTCCGATGAGTGCGACCTCTGTGGGATCTCCCAGAGCCTCACTGTAATCGGGTTCGCCGTCTTTGATGGGCAGATGAGCGTCATTGCACAGCGCCATAATCCGGGCGACCCATTCGCCGCTGTCGTCGGGCAGGTCGTCTAAATCAAACTTTCCATTTTCTACGATTGACACTCCACCGACGGTTACGAGCTGGTCCGGCCGCATCTCTCCCTCGGTCAGAGTGCCGGTTTTGTCGGTGGCGATGACAGTGACCGAACCGAGAGTTTCGACGGCGGGGAGCTTCCGAATCAACGCATCCCGCCTGACCATCTGCCTGGCGCCCAGAGCCAGCGCAATGGTGATGACTGCCGGCAAACCCTCCGGAACAGCCGCGACGGCGAGAGTGATCGCCGTCAGGAGCATTTCCATGGCGTCCTTGCCTTCAAGCCAGCCGACGACAAACACCACCGCACAGATGGCCAGCGCCACCCCGACCAGGACTGTTCCAACATGCGCCAGGCGTTTCTGCAGGGGGGTCTTGGTGTCCTCCGTCTGCTGCAGCATGGTGGCGATCTGGCCCAGCTCGGTATCCATGCCGGTTTTGCACACGAGCGCGCGCCCGCGCCCCCGGGCCACATTTGTGCCGGAGTGCACCATGCAGGTGCGGTCGCCAACCGCGGTTTCCTGACCGGAGCCTTCCACCGCCTCAGTTGTTTTGCTAACCGGGTACGCCTCGCCGGTCAGCGCGGCCTCGTTGGTCTCCAGGTTGGACACGGAGGCCAGCCGTGCGTCGGCGGCGACCTTCATTCCCGCTTCCAGCACCAGCACGTCTCCCGGCACTACCTCGCGAGCGGGGATTTCCTCAAGCTCGCCATCACGCACCACCCGCCCCGTGGGCTCTGACAGCTCTCGCAGCGACTCCAGGGCCTGCTGGGCATTGTATTCCTGATAAAAGCCTAACACGGCGTTGAAAATGACGATGGCGAGGATGACGATGGCGTCAGTTAGTTCATGAGTTGCGAAGCCGGAGACGATCGCGGCCGCAATCAACAGCAAAATCAGTGGCTCGGTGAACTGCCGTCCGAACATCACCCACGGGCTGGGACCACCCTCTCGCTGAATTTCGTTGGGGCCGTACTCCCGCAGGCGGCTTTGTGCTTCATCGTGGTCCAGACCGTTTTCGGTGTCTGTATCGAGTCTTTCGGCCACTTGTTTGATTGGCAGTGCATGCCAGGCAGTTCGCTCGTCGTGCTCATTTTCTTCTTTTGGGTTCAACAGGGCTTCCCTCGCAATGTGGAAAACTTTCTTGATAATGTGAATAAATACTGTGGAAATACACAATTCGGAAAGGCCCGATCCCACATCTGTTCACGGGGCACTGCTGTACGACCTGTCCGGGCTTCTTTCAGCATCGCCCCGCAAACAACCGGAGCGCGCGCCATTGACG
>JBKHJK010000161.1:0-5642 GCA_046538215.1 Armatimonadota bacterium | reverse complement strand
CGGTTGAACTCTTTGACCACACCCACCCACCGGCTGACCTGGCGGTCTGGGGTCTTCTCAAGAATCTCGACCTCCTCGACATCGTCCATAAACTCCGGGAATGCCTCGATATCGCGTGCGAGTGCGTACACGTCGTCGAGCGGGGCGTCAATGGTCACTGTGCTTTCAACCGTCGGCATGGCGGGTTCGCTCCTGTCTCAGCTTTCGGGTTCGTCATCAATGATACGTTTGATGCTGCGTGTGAACTTCTTTCGGGGCATGGCCACGATACGCCCACAGGTGATGCAGCGGGCCTTGACGTCCACTCCGCCGCGAATTATCTCCCACCGGGTGCCCCCACAGGGGTGTTTCTTTTTCAGCTCCACGATGTTCCCCTGCCGGAGCCGTTCAGGTTTCATCTGAAGTCCCCTCCGCAGTTTGTTCAGCGCTCTGTCCACGATAGGCGGGGACGGTGAAATAGAAGGTGCTGCCGTCGTTTTCGACACTTTCGACCCAGATCTCTCCTCCGTGTGCTTCGACGAGGTGCCTGCACACATAGAGCCCGAGGCCGGTGCCGGGGATGCGTGAGGCGCTGGCGCTGAGACGCTCGAAGCGCTGGAAGAGGTTCTCACGTTCCTCCGCAGGTATCCCGATCCCCTCGTCACTGACGGAGAACTGCACCACATCGCCCGAAGGTTCGGCGGCGATCTCGATGCGCCCTCCTTTGGGGGAGAACT
Organism: Armatimonadota bacterium; assembly: GCA_046538215.1. GTDB lineage: Bacteria > Armatimonadota > Zipacnadia > Zipacnadales > UBA11051 > JBKHJK01. The sequence goes on along the minus strand of JBKHJK010000161.1, from coordinate 4,926 downwards.
TGAAGGCATTACTGATGAGATTAGCGAAGATCTCCTCGATTTTCGTCCGGTCGGCCCACAGGTCGGGCAGATCTTCGGGCAGGTTGATCTCGATGATGTGCTCATCGCGCATGTGGGAGTGCAGCTCGACGATATTGTGAATGAGTGTTTGGATGTCGGTTATGTGCTCGTGCTCCATGGGCAGCTCCCGGTCGGATTCCAGCCGGGAGACGTTGAGGAAATCCTCCACCATGTGCCCCATACGGACTCGCTGGCGGTCAATCACCGCGGCGATTTCGTGCAGCTTCTCCTCCTTTTGCGGGAGGCGATCCTGCAGAAGCTGTGAATACAGGCCGATGTTGGTCAGCGGCGTCTTCAGCTCATGGGAGACAAAGCCGATGAGATCGGTCTTGAGCTGGTCCACCCGCTTGAGCTCGGTGATATCGCTGAGGATCATGCACTTTCCGCCGATTTCTTCATCTTCGTCACCGTAGCTGGCGACGGACACCTGCAGGGCCACCGGTCGATTCTCGCCGATTTCGATCTCTTCGGCATAAACGCCCCCGTGGGCTTCCAGAGGCGTGGCCATCAGGCGTGCGAGGTCCGGATGCTGCAGGACGGTCATGACGTCTTCTCCGACGGCCTCAGATTCCAAGACACCGAGTATGCTCTCGGCGGCATCATTGAGCAGAACCACCATTCCCTCCCGGTCGGTGGCGAGCACGCCGTCCACCATCTCCTCGACCATCGTTTCGACCTTCGCCTTTTCAGAGGCGAGCTGCCTGTTGGCCTCCCTCAATTCGGCATTGGCGTAATCCACGCGGTTTTGCAGGATGGAGTAGAGGCGGGCGTTTTCCAGAAACAGTGCTGCTTCCTGGGCGATCACCGTCAAAAGCGCGCTGTCCTGTTCGGTAAAGGGCATGCCATCGGTGCGATTCATGGCCTCGATGACACCCACGACCTCGCGCCGCAGCACCATCGGCACACACAGGACGTTATGCACCTGGTAGCCGATCTCCCGGGGGATCTGCTTGTGGTGGAGGGGATCGCGCCGGGCGTCATTGACGATCATTGGCTCCCCGGTCTGGGCGACGGTGCCGGCGATGCCTTCGCCCATCTGCAGAACGTAATCTTTCACTTCATCGCCCTTTTCGCCCAGGGCCACTTCGAAATGCAGCGTATTGCTGTCTTCGTCCACCAGCAGCATGGAGACGGCTTCGACCTCCAGCTCTGTCTCCACCCAGCGCATGACCTCTTCGAGCAGCTCGGAGCGGTCAAGACTGGAATCGATCAGCCTGCCGATGCCGGTGATCGCCTGCATCCGGGATTGCAGCGCGATGTCGGCCTCTTTACGGCGCCGCTCGGCAACCGCCGCTGAACGGGTGATGAGGGCCGAGCCGATAAACAGCGTCGCAAGAAAGGGCCCTCCCATCGGCATAAGCAGACCGGTGCCAAAGCGGTAGTACGCCAGGCCCACAGTGACCGCCAGGACCGCGAGCATCACAAGGACGCCGCGAAATGCCCCCGTCTGGGGGATGGTGATGGCGAAAAGGAGCATGATACTTGCCATCAGCAGCATGACGGACCAGTTCGGAGCCGGCCGCAGCGGCGAGCCCGTCAGCAGCGTGGCGAGGGCGTTGGCGGTCAGCTCCACGCCCGGCAGACGCGCATCAACGGGTGTGCGAAAAAGCTCGATCATATCCGACCCGATCGGCCCCACCACGACCAGCCTTCCCTCAACCTGTTGTGCCAGAGACTCGGGGGACGCCGAATACACTGAATGGTACGAAATGGTGTCGTAATGCAGGTGCCCGCCCCGGTAGTTTATGACCATCTCCCCTGAGGGCAGGACGGGAACCGTCAAATCGCCGACCGAGACCTTCGAGGGCCGCAACTTTACAGCACTCTGCGGGCGGCCCCTAAAAAGCCGGAAACATTCAAGGCTAAAGGAGGGATACAGCTTCCCGCGGTAGGACATCATCAGGGGAATATCGCGGATGGTGCCGTCGAGATCGGGAAATACATTCAAAAACCCGAGACCGTCTGCGGCGTCAATCAGTGGGGCAGCGGGGAGGCTCAACCTCCCGGGCTGGAGATTCGGGGGCGTCGGCAGGCGGCCGGTACCCAGCGACCGCCCCTCAATGCGTGCAGCCTTCGCCTCTGGCGTCGGGTCAACTCCCGACTCCAGCACCATCGGCAAAACGGTTGCACACGAGGAGGCTGCGAGCGCGTCGGTAAAGGCGTCGGTTCCCACAAAGGCGGGGTCGTCAGCCCGCAGCTTCGCCAGACTCGGAAGGTCGAAGGCCACCAGCCGCGCACCGGCCTCATCGAGGTTGTTCAGAAGCTGTGCGTGCCGGTGCACCGGCCACGGCCACGAGCCGAGATCGGCCACGCTGTCGGCGTCAATGGCACAGATGAGAATGTCTTTTGGGGGAGGCAGCTCGCCACGAATATGAAAGAAGATGCCACTGAGCCAGTTATCAACTGCCTGCAGGTGACCGGCCATAAAAAGGCCCACCAGCACCAAAAGGATCACCAGCGCGACAGCAAGGCTGATCCAGCGCTCTCTGGCGAGGTCTGTCGCAGACGATTCCATGGTTATCCCAACAGAAGAGAAATGACGGATACTCGAGGAGAATTATAGAGTAACCGCCGGGTGATGACAACCGAAAGCGGCGCCGGGCCGAGCGCTGTTACGGCAGCATATCGGGTCGGGTGTTCTGCCAGCCGTGGGAGCTGACAACCCGCCACATCCCGCCTTCTTTGTGCCACTCCAGGGCGATATCATACCGTTGCTTGAGGTCGGGGCTGCCGCCGGGCCATACCGAGGCGCTGATATGCGAGGTCGCCGTTTCGGTGTGAATCTGGAGGCTGTTGAGCTCCACACTGACCTGTCAGTCGGCCTCACGCATCGCTGCCACAGCCGTGCGGGCGAGCTGGCGTTTGGTGTTGTTGTGCTCGTCGCGATAGTCGTCGGAGACGATATACATCAACGCCGATACATTCCCCTGTTCGGCGGCACGCTCGGCGCTCGTCAGCGCGTTGATAATCTGCTCGCGGTCACTCGGCGGCTCTTTCGACAGCCAGAAGAAACCTGCCCCCACAACCGCAGCCACAAGCACAATCGACATGAATATTTTCAGGATTCGACCCGACATTTCTGTCACAACCCACAACCAAAATAGCACAACTTGCAATACACAGGCAGGGCAAGGACGCCCTCGCAGATAAATATGACGTAGCGGATCCCGTATTCGATCAAATATGACGGAGGCTGGATCATGAAACGCATTCTGGTGATCGCCACCGCACTTATTCTCGCATCAGTCGCTTTCGCGCAGGAGTTGCCGGCGGTGGAGGCGCTGGAGGCCCAGGAGCCCGTGACCATTGACGCCGCCCTTGAGGAGGCGGTATGGGCCGAGGGTGAATGGTACAGCGATTTCTCGCTGCTGGGCAAGCCGGATGCGCCCGCATCTGCCCAGACACGCTTCAAAATCGCCCTCGACAGCGAAAACTTCTACATCGCCGCGGTGCTCGATGAGCCGAATATGAAGGAGCTGAAGGCCACGATCACCAACCGCGACGGCCGCGTGCATACCGACGACTGCCTGGAGTTCATGATTGATCCCGGCGGGGACCGCACCGATTACTTCCACTTCACCGTCAACAGCCTGGAGACCCGCTATGACGCCGAACTGCGGCAGGGCGGCAATGTGCGCTCGGCCGCATGGGACTGCCCGTGGGAGGCGGCGGTGACGAAGCAGGAGGCTTCCTGGACGGTCGAGGCACGCGTGCCACTGGTGCATCTCGGCCTCAGCGGCGCCTCCACCGGCGACTGGGCGCTGAACGTTGCTCGAGAGCGCTATGCCGGGACGAAGGAGCTCTCCAGCTTCATCAACAGCCTCGGGGGCTTTCACCAGCCGACCAATTATGCCGTCCTGCGGGTGCCCGATGTGGATCTAGACCGGTATCTCTGGGCAATCAAGCAGCCGTACGATGTGCGCGTCATGCCGGTGGACGGCGAGCTGACCTACACCGCCAAAACGCACATCACCAACCATACAGGCGAGTTCTGGTTCATCAGCCTCGCTCCCGGCCTGCAGGCGGACATACAGCATGAGACCGGCCCGCGGATACACGAGGGGCTGGACGCGGGGCAGGGCAGGGAGCTCGAGTTCTCTGTCCCGGTACCACAGCAGGGTCGGCAGACGCTGCAGCTTCGGGTGCTGGACCGCCGCAACCCCCGGCGCGTGCTGGCGATTCGGTCGCTGCCCGTCGAGCTGAGCTACACTCCCGTATCAGTGGATGTCACTCAGCCGTATTACCGAAACAGCATCTACGCGACGCAGGATATTGACGAAATCCGCGCTGATGTGACGCTCTCGCTGACAGAGGCGGAGATGGAGGGCGCCACGGTCTCGGCGGCGCTGATGGAGCGAACCCGCCAGATCGCCCGATCCGAGCCGGTCGCCGCCGCGCCGGACGTGGAAGTGGTGGTGCCCATCGAGGAGCTCGAAGATGGTGAATACCGCCTCAGCGTCCTCATGGATCGCGAGGGGAAGGTCGTCCACCGCGCCTCCGTCCCCATTCATAAGCTCCCACCGGCTCCGAGTGGCCACGAATGGCGCATCGGAGAGGGCAATATCCTGCTGCACAACGGTGAGCCGTACCTGGTTTATGGCTGGTTCGGCGGATCGGTGGAGGACCTCGCCGATCCGGAGGTGCCATATACCGCCGCCCAGTACTACAGCGCCCAGTGGTTGAGTGACGAAGAGGTCATCGAGAAGCGGCTGGATCCCGTGGCCGAGGCAGGAAGCTTCATCACCATTTACCCCTATCACACCCCCAAAATGATGGACGCCGAGGACTGGGGGCGACCGCTGAATGATGATGAAAGAGAGGGCCTGCGAAACCGGGTGAAGGCGCTGAAGGACCATCCGGCGCTGT
>JBKHJK010000160.1:0-5685 GCA_046538215.1 Armatimonadota bacterium | reverse complement strand
GTATTCTGGTCCGGTGATCATGATCGGCTTGCGAGTTGTGTCCATGACGCTGCGGGCGATGTGGCCGAGCTTCTTGTCACCACTGTCGGCATTGGCGCCGCGCGATCCAAGAACCGTCAGGTGAGCGCCCAGCGACATGCGGGTGAGCTCCTCGACCGGGTCGCCGACTTCGATATTCCTCACAAAGCAGATGTCGTGCTCCTCGCACATCTCATCGGTTGCCTGGAACCAGTCATTCACAGCCCGTCGGCCCATATCCTCGGCCTCATCGAGCACAATCGAGCTGTATGCCAGCTCCTGGGGCGGTTCGCTCAATGTCTCTATCACCTTCGCCGGCAGCACCGCCACCGCCTGGATGTCGTGCTCGGTGCCGCTGGCGAAATCGTGTGCGTATCGGGCTGCAATCTCCGACCATTCTGAGCCGTCTATGCCTACAAGGACGTGATGCATTGGTGGTGCCTCCCATAAGTGTTATCGGGTCTCATACCCGGAATAGCCATGTTTGGGTGCTATCTACTGATGACGACGTTTTCCCGGGTCAAATCGATCAATAATCATTGGCATACAGCGTGTTATCCGGTGGAGTGACAAACGGCCTCTCGATATGCCGCCACTCGCGGATTTTGTCGGGCCCTACCCCGGCGGTGCGTGACTGCATTCCGTCGGGCGACCGGGGGGTTCACTCCAGATATGCAGAGGCGCAGGCGGTTATCCCCCCTGCGCCATGCTCTGCTTCATGAATGCTCCGGAACCGCGACCGGTTGCCGAAGCATTCGTCATGGAGTGTATGGTGGCCTGCCGTTATTCTGTGATCTGCACCTCCACGGAGTTGTCCCACTGGCCGTGGATGTTGCAGTACTCGAGGGCGAAAAGGGTTGCCGACTGCTCGAGCATGACGTGAAATGTCACGGTCGGATTGGCGAAGGTGGAGCCAAACTGCGCGGAAGCCATCTTCACGACCGGCCTGGGGCTGTCGGTGTATTTTGCCCAGAGCTGGACCTCGCGGATGCTGTGTTTGTGCTCATTGGGATGAGGCGTTTCCTCGCCGACGACGATGGTGACTTCAAACGGCTCACCCGCCTTTGCGCTGTCGGGGGCGTGGATGACGGGTACATGTTTCTCTTTTCCTTCTTCTTGCGGCGGAGTGATGAAATCGCCGAATCTGGCCATGTATCGTCACGTCCTTTCACTGATAGTGCACACCAATAGTTCGTGCAATCGTGCGTTCGGGAGAGAGCTCAAAAGCGCTTTGTCCGACAGCGGCGACCCCGGACACCCGCAGAGGTCTGGGCCTACACCCTGTCAGCCTTTGCATGGGCCTGGTCAACCGCTGCGGACAGGTTTTCGGCAATCGCCTCGCCATCCCACCGGACAGTGTTGATATAGAAGGTGGGCGTGCCTGCGACGCCGCTTTTGAGGCCCTGCATACGCCTGTGCAGGATGTCCTGGCGGAGCTGACGGTCGGCAAGATCGCGGGCAAATCGGGCGAGGTCGAGGTTGAGGTTCATGGCGTATTCGATGAGCCGGTATGCCTCGAGTCTGCCGTCGCTTTCGAACAGCGTCCCGTGCATTTCCCAGAACTTCTCCTGCCGGCCGGCGGCCTCAGCGGCAAGCGACGCGGAGAGGGCGTAGGGGTGGACGTTTGTCAGCGGGAAATGACGAAACGCATAGAAAATCTCATCGCTTCGGTCCGTCAACAGCGCGTCCACCTGCTCGTGGGCCTCGCGGCAATCTTTGCACTCGTAATCACCGAATTCGAGGATATGTACGTTTGCATCAGGGTTTCCGAGGGTGTGATCATCGTCGCCGATAGGATCGGTCAGGCGGCGTGGCTCTTCTTCTGTGTTTCGCTCGTCCGTCGCCTGGTCTTCGGGCATTTCATTGAGCCTCCTGGAGCTCTTCCAGCACTGTAATGAGGCGATCTATGCCAGGGTTTTTGCTCATCGGCGAGACATAGGAGTACCTGATGGTGCCTTCGTCGTCGATGATGAAATAGGCGCGCTCGGAGACACCGTTATCGCTCATGACATCGTACATTTCGGCCACCACGCCTCTGGGATCCCCGTCAGACAGCAGGGGGATGGTAAAGCCGGTTTCATCAATCCAGGCCTCCAGGGTTTCAATATCATCGACTGAAATGCCGACGACCTCGGCGCCCATGCTGTGCAGTTCGGGGCGAAATTCATCCAGCATCGTTATTTCTTCAGTGCAGACACTGGTTTTTGCTTTTGGATAAAACGCCAGGACGACATAGTCATTGGTACCCATCAACTGCCACAATCCCGTCTTATCTCCGCCGGCGACCGGTAGATCAAAATCGGGAGCTTTGGTTCCCACCTCAAGTGCCATCGGACATCACCCAATCTTCCTGGATTGCTGTTATCTGCCAGTGATGACATCCCCGTTGCGCTGCTTGTTCAAAAAAGAGACCGGACTACTGCAGGTCTGCAATGCTCGTTGTCTCGTCGGCCAGTTTTTCAACATCCACGGCTTCGCCGGATTTGATCCACTGCTGCAGAAGCTTTTTGTCATCCTTCGGCATCGTCCACGGCCCCCAGGCGGCGACAACACGATTGCCCTTTGTCCAGATGACAACCATGTCTTCGTCGCGCTGTGCCTTGCGGTGAAAGACGTGATCGGCTTCAGCAGTGTCACCCCACAACTCCCATGAAAAATCGAAAACTTCCGACCAGAAGTAGGGCAGGTAATCGTACGGGTCCTGGTCGCCCATGACCATGCGGGCGACGTGTTTGCCGCTGCGGCGGGCGTTATCTTCGTGCTCGATGTGACGATCTTTGTCGAAGTACGGGTCGTAAATCCGGGCCACATCGCCGCAGGCATAGACATTGGGCCGCGCGGTGCGGAGGTATTCATCAACGGGTATCAGACCGTCGGCTTCGATATCGGTGTCCTCAAAGAGACCCACTTCCTGCACCGCACCCACGCCGCAGACCACCATATCGGCGGGGATCGAGCTGCCGTCAGCGAGCCTGACCGCCGAAACAACGCCATCGCCCTCGAAGCCGGCGACATCGGCCCCGGCGATCAGCTCCACATCGTGGTCGGTGAAGGCGTCTTCATACGCCCGGGACATCTCTTCGGTGAAGAAGGTGGCAATCAGCCTGTCCTGGCGGTACGCCAGTGTCGTCTTCGTATCGGTCTGGGCAAGGTATGCGGCGATTTCAGTGCCGATAAACCCGCCGCCGACAACGACCGCCCGGTCGGCGTTCTGTGCGGCGTCGCGGATGGCATCTGACATCTCCATATCCCGCAGGTACAGGACACCATCGAGGTCGCTGCCGGGAATGTCGAGGTAGCGAACCCATGACCCGGTGGCGATGATGAGGATTTCGTAGCCAATGCTGACATCCGAGGCCGTGGTCGCCGTCCGTTCGTCGAGATCTACGGAGGTCACCCGGGTTTTTAGACGCAGGTCAATGCCGTTTTCATCGTAAAAGGAGCGGGGGTTGATGAGAATGTCCTCTTCGCTGTCTTCGCCTGCGAGGTAGCTCTTGGACAGCGGCGGTCGCTGGTATGGCGGGTGTTGATCCATCGAAACGATGCACAGCTCGCCTGCTTCGATTCCCTGGGTAACGAACTCCTTCGCTGCATATCCGGCGGACATACCGCCACCGAGCAACAAATACTTGAATGTATCCATCGCAATTCTCCTCATGCTTCACAGGCTGAATATGTGGGCGTTATTTGTGTGGATCTTCAGACGCTGCACAATCAACTTCGGCCGATCCTAAACTCATGGAGGCTCAACCGATGCCTAACTCACACTGCATCTTTCCACATTGACCGACCCGCTCCTGCAGCGCAATTGCATCATAGTCAGATGCAAAAACGGATGCGGAGGTTCACATTCCCCCGCATCCGTGTGGGTTCGTGTCCGGATTCTCCTGATTTATCCTTCCAGGGCGGCCTGCAAGTCCGCTTCCACCGTGGTGGTCGGCTGGATGTTGAACTTCTCCTGCAGGATGTCCAGGATCGGTGGAGTAATGAAGGCCGGAAGCGTCGGTCCCAGCCGCATATCCTCGATGCCCAGGTAAAACAGCGTCAGCAGTATCGCCACCGCCTTCTGCTCGAACCAGGAGAGGATGAACGACAGCGGCAGGCCGTTGACATCGGTGTCGAAGGCTTCGGCGAGGGCCTGCGCGATGACAACCGCTGAATAGGCGTCATTGCACTGGCCGATATCGAGAAGACGCGGGATGCCGCCGATGTCACCGAAGTCGAGCTTGTTGAAGCGATACTTGCCGCACGCGAGGGTGAGAATCACGGTGTCATCCGGCGTGGCCTTCGCGAAGTCGGTGTAGTAGCTGCGGCCTGGCTTGGCGCCGTCACATCCGCCGATGAGGAAGAAATGCCGGATGTCGCCGTTCCGGACGGCTTCGACGACTTTATCGGCGACCGACAGCGTGGCCTCGTGCCCGAAGCCCGTGGGGATGGTCTTCTCCGGGACGTCCTCGGTGAAGCCTTCGGCCTGCTGTGCGGCCTCGATGACCGGGGTGAAGTCCTTGTGCCCGTTTTCATCGGCCTCGATATGCTCCACATCCGGCCAGGCGACCAGCCCGGTGGTGAAGATGCGGTCGGCGTAGGTCTCCCGGGGCTTCTGGATGCAGTTTGTGGTCATGAGAATGGCGCCGGGAAATGCCTCGAACTCTTTGTTCTGCTCCTGCCAGGCGCCGCCGTAGTTGCCGATGAAGTGGTCATACTTTTTCAGCTCCGGGTAGGCGTTGGCGGGCAGAAGCTCTCCGTGCGTATAGACATTGACGCCGGTGTCCTCGGTCTGCTCCAAAAGCATCTTCGTGTCCCGAAGGTCGTGGCCGGAGATACAAATGGCCCTGCCTTTGACGGGCGTGATGCGCATTTGCGTGGGCTCGGGGTCGCCGTAGGTCTTGGTGTGGGCGGTGTCTAAAAGCTCCATGGTCAGGAGGTTGATACGCCCGCATTCCAGGCACATCTCGAATAGCTCGTCGGCGGTGTGGCCGTCGGAGGCGAGGTAGTCGAGGGCCCCGTGGACAAAGGCGTAAATCTCGTCATCCTCGTATCCGAGTATCGCGGCATGATCGGCATAGGAGGCCAGCCCTTTCAGGCCGTAGGTCAGAAGCTCCTGCAGGCCGGTGACATCCTCGCCGTACTCGTTCATGCGCTGCTCGACGCCGACCTGTTCGGCCTGCTCATACAGCCCGCTGCGGTCCTTTGCGGGAGAGAACTTCGCGGGCCCGTCAAGGTTTTCGGGCTCCTGGCCGGCCTCCACACAGGCGGTCTCATACAGCTCTTTTGCCTGCTGCAGGACCCCTTCGGACCGGCGGATGAGCCCGGCGATGCGGTCGGGATCGAAGTTTACATTCGTGACGGTGGTAAACAGCGCCTTACAGGTGAAGCGGTTGATGGCATTGTCAGTCTTTCCAAGTTTGCGGGCACGGTGGGCGTACATGGAGATGCCTTTGGTGGCGTGGATGAGCAGGTCCTGGAGACCTGCGGACTCCGGATCCTTGCCACACACTCCGTAATTTGTACAGCCTTCTCCGCGTGCAGTTTGCTCACACTGGTAACAGAACATTGGTGCAATCTCCCCTTACATGTATCTTTGATTGACGGCAGATGTATGTGTGACTATGAGCAGGCCTCGCACCCGCTCGGTTTGCTGACGGCTATGACATCGCGGTCCACAAC
>JBKHJK010000159.1:0-5698 GCA_046538215.1 Armatimonadota bacterium | reverse complement strand
GAACCAGACCCATCAGGCACCGGAGAATGGTGCTTTTGCCCGATCCAGACATGCCCATGATGCCGAATATCTCGCCCGGATGCACGGCGAAATTGACATCCTCCAGGATACTTTTGCCCTCGATATCAAAGTGCAGGTGTTCGACCTTAATGGCATGATCCGGCTGATTGTCGTTGTGCATCTGCTTCATCACGCCGGAAAGAGAAATGTTGTCAGAATAAGATTGGCCGCAAAAATCAACATGATGCAGTAAACGACCGACCGGGTGGTGGCGCGACCCACTTCATCAGCCGACATCTCGCAGCTCAAACCCTCATAACAGGCGACGATTGCAATGATGACGGCGAATCCGAATGACTTGATGATACCCGCAAAGACCGTCCACAGTTCCAGATTGCCAGGGATATTGGCGAGGTACGCCTGGGAATTGATCTGGTGGGTGAACAGAGATAACAGATATCCACCTGAAACACCAATAACGTCCCCGATCAACACGATGATGGGCACCATGACAAAACATGCCACATATCTGGGAGCCACCAGGAAGTCAATCGGGTTAACCGCCATGGAGCGCAGGGCGTCAATCTGCTCGGTCACTTTCATGGTGCCAAGCTCAGCCGTCATCGCCGAACCGGCCCGGGCCGAAATGACGATACACGACAGTGCCGGCCCCAGCTCGCGGGTGATCGTCTCTGCAACCAGCCAACCCACGAGACCGGTGGTTCCAAGCCTCCCAATCTGTATCGCCCCGTGGTACGCCAGGACCATGCCTGAAAACGTCATTGTCACAGCCACGATAGGGACCGATTCGATGCCGATATGGGCCATCTGATGCAGCATGTTCCTGTACGAAAAGCGGCCCCGGAAAATCCCCGCCAGTGTCCGATTATTCAGCAGGACGATGCCACCGAAAAACCGAAGCATTGCTATGAGATTGTGACCGATCCAGAGGACCAAATCGCTTACTCCCCGCGCGACCACTCGCTGAACGCCCGCTGTGTGGCGTTGGTAAAAATAATACAACGACACGAGCCGTGCCATCACCAACACGTCACAGATCGTGCCCGAAGCCTCAATGGTATTCGATCCAGTATTCCCAAACGGCGGCAAATGAACGGGTATAGCCTGGCGTGAAGTGCGACTCGTGGACTTTTGTGCCTCCATGCGCCGGTGTCAAACCGGGGAGCCGGCGACCCGCCCACAGGCAAAGGAATTATAATGGAGGTATAGGGGGGTGTCAAGCTGCCCGGCAGGGGGCGGAGTCTCTCTGAGAGAACGACGAAAGTGTATCAAAATGGCCGGAAAAAGGACGCCCATCGAACACGTGCAGGAGGTGCAGAATGGTGTCAGTCGGTGGGGTACGTATCTGCGTGGCTGTATGGTCGGATGGGGGAGGAATCTGCGCGGTTTTCGAGAAATACTCATATAGAACTGACGTTGATTGTGCACAACTGGAGGCCCTCAAATGGTCAGAACAGAACAGTTCCGTGGCATGAAGTGCAGGCAGGTTGGCAATTCCGGTCTCTGGGTCTCGGAAATCGGGCTCGGATTATGGAAATACGGATATCCCGAATACGACAGCTCACGCGTGGGAGAACACAAGGCATTCCAGATTCTGGACCGGGCGCTGGAGCTTGGCGTCTTCTTCTGGGACACTGCAAATTCCTACAGCGGAGGCGCTGGAAACTCTGAACGGGTCCTGGGCCGCTACTTCTCATCACGCCCCCAGAGCGTGCGTGACCAGGTCGTGCTGGCCACGAAGGTGACCAATCCGGTCCGCGACGAGCACGAACTCGGCCCCTATCCAGACAAGACGGGAGAAAATTTTACACCGAACCAGCGCGGCGCCTCACGGCTATACATCATAGGCGCGGTGGACGATTGCCTGGAGCGGCTGCAGGTGGATCATATTGACCTTTTGTATCTGCACAATACCACCCTGTTCGAAGACGGAGAGTTTGAATGCCCGCTGGACGAGACCTGGTCAACCATGGACGACCTCATCAGCGACGGCAAGGTGCGCTACATCGGGGTCTCCAACCACAGCGCCGACCAGCTCGACCAGACCATGAAGACACTCTCGCGAGTGGGCAAAGACACCTCCCGGCGTATCATCGCCGTGCAGAACTGCTACAATCTCGTTGAGCGATCCAATGTCGCGGCCGGCGGCGATGGTGATGACGAGGAGTTCCTGAGCTTCCTCAAGAATGCCGGCCCCACGCTGGTCCCGTATTTCCCCCTGGCCGCCGGGCTGCTCACCGGCCGCTACAGCAAGGACGATGTTGACGATTCAGGCCGGCTGGCGCAGGAAGAGGCAATGGGTGAGCGGTTCCTCACAGAACGAAATCTCGCCATCGTCGAGGGGATTTCCGAGATTGCCGAGGAAAAGGGATGCTCCATGGCCCAGCTTGCCATCGCCTGGCTGCTGAGCAAAAAAGAAGTGTCATCAGTCATCGCCGGTGTCACAAAACTCGAACACCTCGAAGACAACGCCGGGGCCATCAATGTCGAGCTCAGCAACAAGGACCTCGAAACTATTGATGAGCTGACGAAATAGCGCCCCGGCGGTTCTGTCACTTCCGCAGGAATACAGGGAGCCTCCAGACAGGGCTCCCTGGATCTTTGATGTCCGTGTCTGCACGCACCTTTTATCGCCGCCGGAGGGTTTGTTATGAAAGCTTCATCTGGACATTTCGAGCGCATCATCGCACTGGAAGCACCGGGTGGGCCACCGGCACGCGTGGCTGTCACCGTCCCCGGTATTGTGTCACCGGACGAGCGGTTCGATGCACATGTGGTACTGCTTGATGAGCGTGGTTATCCCTCCGTCGAGGCGGACGGCGCGGCGGTTGTGCGCCTGAGTGGAGATGAAGCAGAGAGAGGACGGGCAGAATTTGAAAAAGGTCGCCCCGCCATCGCCAACGTCTCCGGCCTCTCAGTCTCCGATGTCGGGCTGCAGCGGTTTGAGGGTGAATATGATGGCGCCACCTTCTTCAGCAACCCGGTGTTGTGTGAGCAAAACCCCCGACAGAGGCTCTTCTGGGGCGACCCGCATGTCCACACCATCATCAGCAACTGCCACCCGGAAACGTGCAGATCACTTGATTTCGGCTATCTGTGTGCCCGCTACGTAACCGGTCTCGACTGGGTCTGCATCGCCGACCACGTGTCCAATGGCCGGACGGACCCCGGGAAATGGAAAGCCCAGCAGGTGGCCAGCGCTGTGTACGATGATCCCCCGCATTTCACGAATCTCCTGGCCTATGAGGCGTCGCTGAAGGGGGGTTGTGGGGGAGACAATAACGTCTATTTCAAAGCTCCGCGGGCCGAGTATGTGGATGAGTACGAAGACGGCAATGTCGCCACCCTCATCGAAAAGCTCGGTGAGCAGGAGTTTTTCGTCGTCCCGCATCACACCACCCGGACCGGCAAACACGGCGAGTTGCGTCATGAGCTGTACTGTGGCCCGGAGCATCACTCAAATGTTGAGATCTACTCCAAGTGGGGTGCCAGCGAATACCGCGGCAACCCCGATCCCCTCAACAAGATTCACCCCGGGCCGGCATACGTCCAGGACTTTCTCGCCCGGGGAATGCGCTTTGGCTTGATGGGCGGGACGGATACGCACGCGACGATGTCGGGCGGATACGGCGAAGAGCCGACCCATATTGGCCGCGCCCCGGGCATAACCGGTGTGTGGATGAACAATCTGTCACGGGAAGCACTCTATTCGGGATTGCAGTCGCGCTCGTGTTATGCAACAAGCGGTGAGAGAATCCTCGTTCGCGTCGAAGTGGCCGGAGGCAGGGGAGGAACGACCATGAAGTGGGAGGACCCATCGAAGCCACGGCAGCTCAAAATCACGGCTGCTGCCCCCGGACCGATTGCCCGGGTAGATGTCGTCCGAAATGCACAGGTCCGCACGTTGACGCCCGATGACTGGCAGGCGAAGTGGGATTTCATCGAGGATGATGACCTCTCAGAGGTCGCCTTCGATCCCACGCCGTCAACGCCGCGCCCGTTCGTTTATTACTACGTCCGCGTGACATGTGAAAGCGGTGCGCGAGCGTGGACAGGCCCCGTCTGGCTGATGCTCTGACCACCATCACTGGTTGACATCAGCCGCCATAGACGCTACCATAAAGGTTCAAAGTCCACTGAACAGCATAAAACATCGTGCCAGGCCGGGTCATACAAAAGGTTGAAGATTCTGAAGTCCTCTCCCGCATATCTTGAAAAATGATTTGCGGCGGTGGTGCGAGGATGGCCTTTTGTGTGTCTGTGTGCAGCGTACAGGTCGCTGGTGACGAAGGCTGGAGATGCGAAGTGAGATCATTCCCCGTTGAGGAACTTGTTGACCGTATTGGAAATCGCTATGCCCTTGTTGTGGCCGTGGCAAAGCGTGCCCGGCAGTTGAAAGATGGCGCCAGGCCGTTTGTGGACCTCGAAACCAACAATCCCACGACCATCGCGCTGCATGAAATTGCCGCCGGATACGTCCAGTTGGCCCAGCCCTCCGAAGAAGAGCCCGAAAGGGTCAAAAAGCCTGCTGAAGAGGTCGCGGAGCTGCTCGGCACAACTCTTGATGAGATTGAAGACAGGGACGCTGATGAGGCTCAGGACGAAGAAGAGGACGATGAAGAGACGGAGAACGAGGACACAGAAGAAGACGAATAACAGCCCGACCGCGCACGGATTATGAGCGTGAAGCGTGAGGGATCAGAGTGCGTAAAGCCAGAGATTACTACGAAGTGCTCGGTGTTTCACGGAATGCCGACCAGGAAGAGATAAAAAGAGCTTACAGGAAGCTTGCCAGGAAGTATCACCCCGACGTCAACAGCGGCTCGGACGAAGCCCGGGAAAAGTTCAAGGAGATCTCCAGGGCGTATGCCGTCCTGTCAGATCCCCAGAAGCGCCGACGCTACGATTCCGGTGAATCCGTTGACTTCGACTCCGGATTTCGCGGTGGCGGCGGCAGCATCTTTGAAGAGCTGTTCAGCCAGGCCTTCGGTTTTGACTTCCAGGGCGGCCATTCAGTACCTATCGGCCAGCATGCCGAAGATGTTGTGCAGATAGACCTCGAGGACGTGTTGACGGGAGCCGAACGCGAGATTGAATACGAGCGGGTGGTCCCCTGTGATACATGCAACGGCTCCGGAGCCCGTCCCGGCAGTGCTCCCAGGCGCTGCCGAACCTGCGGCGGCCGGGGGCAGGTCCAGCGCAGGCAGCAGACACTGCTCGGTAACATGGTCACAGTCGTCACCTGCCCTGATTGTGGCGGCAGCGGCGAGATCATTGAGGATCTTTGCCCGGACTGTCACGGCGAGGGCGTCATGCGCTCCACACAGACGCTGACAGTGGAGATTCCTCCAGGCATACAGGACGGACAGCAGCTCAAATACGATGGGTATGGCGACAGTTCGGCCAACGGTGGGCGTGCAGGCGATCTGTATGTCCGTGTTGACGTGAATGAGCACGACACCTTCCAGCGGCGAGACAGCAATATTTACCTCCCTGTGGAAATCAGTGTTGCCCAGGCGGCGCTTGGAGATCGCATCCACGTCCCCACCCTCGAAGGGGAAGAGCAGATAAACATCAAGCCGGGGACCGAAACGGGTGACGAAATCCGCCTTCGCGGACAGGGGCTGCCGGAGCTGCGCAACCCCAGGCGCGGTGATCAGGTTGTGCAGGTCAGGGT
>JBKHJK010000158.1:0-5749 GCA_046538215.1 Armatimonadota bacterium | reverse complement strand
GTCCTGCGGGACCGGCTCCGACGACGGCAGCGTCAAGCTCAATACTGTCGCCGAAATCTTCGGCAAAACTTTCGATAATGAGTGAGGTAATCCTGGTTTCACTCAACGGTTCGGAACTCATATCAAATCATCTCCGGCTTTTTTATGTTTCATCGCTGTGATTGTACTGCAGCCGTAGTTGCGGCGCAACGGGGCCACGTTTACGACATATACGGGGCGAAGAGAACATTGCAGACGTCTTCGAGGGTTTCAAAGCGGATAAACTCGTGACCATCCTTTTCGAGGTCGTCGGCGAGATGCGACTTGGCGAATATAACATCTGCCTCCCGGGCCGCACACATATCTGAATGGCCGTCACCGATGTAAATGACCTGGTTGAAATGGGGGCGAAGGTTGTGCAGGTGCGACCGCTTGCAGTTTCCGCACTGGCGGCATTCATCATTCACATACGGGAACTCGATCTCGATGCCGTCATCGCTCACCCGAGCCTTATTGGCAAACACGGGAATGCAGTCATCGGGCTTCTCAACGGCTTTTTCGCCGTCACAGATGGACCAGCCCATCGCTCCGAGGATGCGCTTGATGTAAAAGTCGAGGCCGTCGCTGACGACCACCAGACCGGCGCCGATCTTGACCGCACCCTCCGCCAGCCAGTTGAAATCCTCGTCCACCCGCAGGCTGTCAATGAGCTTATAGACGTGCCGGGGCTTAAGATCCACCATGCCCCACTGGCGGCTGAGGCATTCCATGGAGTCGATCTTCCCGGCCCGCCATTCATTCTCAACCTCCCACGCCTCGTCGAGGTCGAGGGCGTTGATAACGGCGATACCGGTGTCCACCTTCGTGATTGTCCCGTCGAAATCTATGAAAACCAGGTCGTTTCTCGCCAGGTGCGTGTGCGTATCCTGCTGCGGCTGTGTCATGAAATCCGCCTTCGCTGGACGCTCATACGGCTCTGATTGATGCTCTCTGATGGTACTTTATTTGTTCGCGGACGTAAAGCCGCCCTCTGCAGTTCGCTACTGGAGAAGGAAATAGTGAGACTGTAGAGAAATTGCGTGCGTAATCCATACGTTGAAGGAGGGTTTTTCGTTGGCTGATATCACCTTTCGAGAGTACACACCGGACGATGCCGAGGACCTGCTGGAGATACGCAACGCCATTTTTCCGCCGCTGACGGTGCAACAGTGGCGTAAGACGGAGCACGAAAACACCGCTTCGATGGCCTACGAGGGCGATGAGGTCGTCGGAGCGATTCCGCTGGAATACCGCACATTCAAGCTCGCACCCGGCTGCGACATCTCCGTGTGTTTCGAACACGCTGTCGGCACCCGGGAGGATATGCGCGGCAGGGGTATCGGTTCGGGCATGATTCAGAAGGCTCGCGAGTTTCTGCAGGACCGCTGTGAGATGCTGCTGGTTTATCGCGGCGCCGAACGCAGCATCGGGTATAACTTCTACGTCAAAAGCGGCCACGTTGACCTTATCTACATGCGCGGCGGGACATGGGACCCCAATGAATCACCGCCGTCTGCCTCAGACAACTGTTCAGCCGGCGATCTCGATGACCTGCTGGCGCAATCAGAAGACATCCATCCCGTCTATCAGGCGATGTACGGCGATATCGGCGGCTTTCCCCCACGCTCGGACGCCGGCTACTGGCAGCGCGCCATGAGCCGGGGGATATATATGGTCATTCCCCAGATAACGCATTTCATCCGCTATCCGGCGGAGGGCGACATCGAGGCATATCTCATCCTGGGCCAGCGCACGGGCGAGCGGGCCGACCAGCCGTGGATCGTCCAGGAGGCCGCGAGTTCCTCCGGCCCTGAGGCCCTCCGCGAGGTCTTCAACACCGCCGGAGCGATGGCGGCCGATGAGGATAAGACCATTCAGTGGTCAATGCAGTGGGAGCATCCGCTCCGGGATTTCGCGGCAGATATGGGCTTTGAGACAGAGCTGCGCGGCATGATGATCATGGGGCAGGTGCTGGCTCCACAGCGGCTGTTCAAAAAAGCCTGCGTTGACGAAAGCCTGGTCGAAGATCTACGTATCAGGGTCTGGACGCCCACGACCGATTATGTCCTGTACGAGGGACCGCAGGCGAAAACAGAGGTCACTATCGAGGCGAAGGACTGGGCGATGATCCGGCTTTTAGCCCGGCGCCTGGATCTCGCCGGCTGCGTGGCCCAGGACATCGTGACCGTCCACAACGGCACCCTCGATATCATCGAACGCATCACCAGTGCTCTGCCCTATAATCCGTGGTGCTACCACGCGATTGACTACACGTAGGCTTGACAAATGCCGTAAATTCGGGTAGCCTAATAGTCCATAGCCTGTAAAGACGATGAAAGGGAGTAGTAGGCGGATAGGTTGATGACAGAGAGGCCGTCCGTGGCTGGAAGACGGCTATCGCATGTTCGCCGAATCTCGCCCTGGAGTCGCGGGCTGAAATGAGGCCACCGGCCTCCCAGTAGGTACCGACGGGGCCTTCCCGTTACAGAAGGAGGATGTCGGACGCACCGTCCCGCATCTGCTGAGAGAGCGACCCCTGAGGTCGCTAAAAAGAGTGGTACCGCGTAGGATAATCACCCTGCGTCTCTTTGTTAGAAGTCACTGCGAATCGTGATTTCCAGGAGATGCGGGGTTTTTGCATTTATGCGGGCCCTGCGGGACACCAACACTCAATCGGCCCCCACGAGGGGGCAACAAAAGGTGAGGACAATGGCACGCAAAATCACAATCTTCGACACGACCCTCAGAGACGGCGAGCAGTCGCCGGGCGCGAGCATGAACTTGAGCGAGAAGCTCACTCTCGCCCACCAGCTCGCCCATCTGAATGTGGATGTCATCGAGGCCGGTTTCCCGTACTCCTCGCCGGAGGATTTCGAAGCCGTTCACCGCATCGCCGAGGAGGTCCAGGGGCCCGTCATCGCCGGCCTGTGCCGCACCCGCCACGAGGACATCGAGGCCGCGTTCAACGCGGTGAAGCCGGCAAAGAGACGCCGTATCCATACATTCGTGGGCACCAGCAAGCTCCATGTGGAAAAGAAGCTGCAAAAAACCGAGCAACAAGTCCTGGAGATGGCCGTGGAAAATGTCAAATACGCCGCCAGCCTCTGCGAGGATGTCGAGTTTTCCGCCGAGGACGCCATGCGCACGGACCTGGAGTACCTGCGGGATATCGTGGAAGCGACCATCGAGGCCGGGGCCACCACCATCAATATCCCCGACACCGTCGGGTACACGCTGCCGTGGATCATGGAAGAAACCATTGCCTATCTGATGGAGAATGTGCCAAACGTCGACCGGGCGACCATCAGCGTCCACTGCCACGATGATCTGGGGCTGTCGGTCGCCAACTCCCTGGCGGCAATCAAAGCCGGTGCCGGACAGGTCGAATGCACCATCAACGGCATGGGCGAGCGCGCCGGAAACGCCTCGCTGGAAGAAATCGTCATGGCCATCAATACACGCTCCGATCAGTTTGACGCCTATACAGAGATTAAAACCGAGGAGATCGTCAAGACCTCGCGGATGGTCTCCAGCTTCACCGGCTTCCCGGTGCAGCCCAACAAGGCGATCGTCGGTCAAAACGCCTTCCGGCACGAGGCGGGCATTCACCAGCACGGTGTCATCATGGACCGCCAGACCTATGAAATCATGGCGCCCGAGGACGTCGGCTGGGCGGAGACGGTTCTGACGCTCGGCCCGCGTTCGGGCAAGCACGGCGTCCGCAGCCGCCTGGAGGGCCTCGGCTACGAGCTCAGCGACGAGCAGCTCGCAGATGTCTATGAGCGGTTTATCGAAATGGCCGATAAAAAGAAGCAGATCTATGATGAGGACCTGGAGATCCTCATGCGGCAGGCCACATCGCAGGAGACCCAGGCCTGGACGCTGCGCAATGTGGAGGCCAGCACCCACGGCGACGGCCCCTCGGAGGCCCTGGTGACACTCGAGCGCGAGGGCGAAACCTACCAGGCGACCGGCTCCGGAAACGGGCCCGTGGACGCCGCCTATGAGGCCATCAACGACATTATCGGCATCGAGGTCACCCTGGAGGACTACTCCATCCGCGGCGTGACCCGTGGCAAGGACGCGCTCGGTGAAGCGACCGTCAGAGTGGAGCGAAACGGTGAAAGCGCCGTCGGCCGCAACGCAAGCACCGATGTCATTCATGCCAGCGCGGCAGCGTATGTAAACGCGCTGAGCCGGCTCATCATCCGCGAGCAGATGAACGGCAGAAAAGAGAAAGCCGCGGGAGATACACCATGAACCAACGCTCCGGAGGTATCAACGCCCTTCAGTTGAAGATCTGCGGCATCACCACCATCGCCGACCTGCGTCTGGTGGCGCAGGTCGGTGCCGACTTCTTCGGCACCATCGTGGATATCCCCCGCTCCCCGCGCAATATCATCCCGCAGCGGGCGGGGCTTCTTGCACGCGCCTCTACAGCGTATTCTGACGACCTCCAGCACGTCGTCGTAGTGGAAGAGCCAGAGCCGGACGAGCTTCGTGAGATGTCCGAAGTGCTCCATCCGGCCGCCTTTCAACTCCATGCCGATGATATGAGCCCTGAGAGCATTGGCGCCCTCGCTGATGTCCCGGGCGAAGATACCGAACTGTGGCTGGCAGTGGGCATCCCGGCGAAAGAAGCGGAATCCGCCGCGCCCGTGGAGCAGACAATCGGGCGTATCGAAGCCGCTGCAGGCGTCGGCATGTCCCGGGTTGTGCTGGATACCCGGACCTCCGAAGGCACCGGCGGCACCGGCAGGGTCAGTGACTGGGAGGCGGCGGCTGAAATCGTAGCGCACTCCTCCATTCCGGTGATGCTGGCGGGTGGCATTACGCCCGAAAACGTCGTCGAAGCCGTGACCACCGTCCGCCCGGCAGGCATTGATGTCTCCAGCGGTGTGGAGAAAGCGCCGGGCCGCAAGGATCCCAAAAAGGTAGCGCGGCTGGCGGCAGCGCTGCGCAAAGCCCAAACCGAGGAGTGACCATTCGCCACGGGTCGACTCGGGCTGGAAGCTGGCACCAAACGACGGTGCCACCCTCAGGCTGTAACCAACACAGCCTTCGGGCCGAGCCACGGGTTTTTGGGAGGTATCATCAGATTTATGACGCTAAACACATACAGACAGCACAAATCGCAGGCCGAGCCACGGGGGCGCTTGATTTCTCTGCAGCAAGCTCCAAGGCCCACAGCCACGGCGCCGCTTGATTACCCTGTAGCAAACTCCAACAGTGTCTCGTAAAAACCAAAATCCCGTGGCTCGGCCTGAAACCTGTGTCGTTTGAAGGTTTCAGGTGGCGGATTGTCCGCGTTCAGTTCGCCTGCGAAGTGAACGCCCCGCCAGCTTCCAGCCCGAGTCGCTCCCCGCCAGGGTATTACAGGGCCCGGACGCGCCTGATGGAAACCGTACGACAGATGGTGTACAATATGAGCCGCATGTGCAGCACACGCGTTCCCGGCAGGGAGCGTATTTTTATCCCCGTTTTGCGGCGAAAGGGAATGGATAATGGCAGCTATGACGATTACAGAAAAATTGCTGGCGAAAGCGGCGGGAGAGGATACGGTCCGGCCCGGAGAGTTTGTCACGGCCAAACTCGACATGGTCCTGGCCAACGACATCACCGCCCCCATCGCCATTGACCAGTTTCACAATATCGGCGCCGATTCGGTGTTTAACGCAGACAGAATTGCGCTTGTCTGCGACCATTCGACGCCGTGTAAGGACATCAACAG
>JBKHJK010000157.1:0-5762 GCA_046538215.1 Armatimonadota bacterium | reverse complement strand
CCACAGGACCATCTTTCGGACTGTTACCGGCCCGCTGTCGGCGCCGACCTGGCTGGCGCCCTGAAGCTCGCTGTCACCGACGACGCTCGCGCGTTTCATCGAAGATGTGTCAAAGTTTTGGGCATGGAACTTCTCTGGCAGGTCACCGCCGGCCATGACCCAGGTGTCGTCCGAGTTCAGGGAGATGCCATGGAATTGTCCGGCGAATGAACCGGTTCCGCCTTCAAAGGTAATCGCCAGGACATTGATCCCCTCCTGGAAGGGAATGGCCACATCATCGGCCGCCCCGGTGCCGTCGGCGATTGTCTCGTCACCGAGCGTTACCCTCCAGCCGCCGTCGGTACGAATGGAGATCGTCCCACGACTTTTCTCAATGGTTCTTTTCATGGTGGGGCTGAGGTAAAAGGGGAGGCCCGACGCTGTGTCCCATATATTGAGCGTAAAGTCCACCGCACCGCGCAGGTCGCTTGTGAAGTTCATGTCCCGCGTCCTGCCGACATCCCACAGTTCGACATGCCGAGTCACATCATCTGCGTCCGGAGCCTGAAGATTCGCCGAGATAGCCAGTGGCAGCATCGCCGGATCGGCATGAAAAGTTGCCATATTCGTGCCGGGCTGCAAATCCTCTGGAGGGGTGACCTGCAGGGAAACTGGCTCGTCCACAAAAAGGGCATGGCCGAAGCTGTTAAACTCGTGCAATCCGCGGTCGGTGGGGGCGCGCCAGGCACTCGTTTCTGATATCGCCTTCCGCATGCGCCCGAGGCAAATGCGCCACGGCGTCTCGTCCGGAGGCCCGCCGAGAGCCGACCAGGGCACCGCGAGCTCGGCTTCCCACGCGCCCTCGGTCACCGAGGCCTCAACCTGCGCTCCGGTGTCGAAAGAAGCGTCACGGGATGACCAGGGATCCGGCAGCTCACCCCGGCCATCGGCGAGGGCGGCGTTGGCGTTAACGAATAAATCGTACACGTACTCTCCCTCAGGCCGTGCAATCAGCAGCGCCACGCACTGGTCGTCCCAAACGGCTGTATCGTCCTGGGTGATGGCCCGGTGAAAATCCTCCAGGCGGTTGCGGCGCTCTTCGAGGATTGGTTCCTCGCAGTGAAATCGAACGTACAGGTGTTCGTCGTCCCAGCCCAGCCACGCGGTCGTTGTGGCTGATGCAATTTCGCCCGCGTCACCCGTATAAAACGGCCGCAGGATCATCGTCTTCTGCCAGGGCTCATCATCGCCCTTTCCGTCAATGGCCGGTGGCGAGGTGACACGGCCAACGGCGGCGTAGGGCCGGCCGGTTTCTGTCATCAGAGCAACGAGGTCATCGGCTGCTGCATCAGCCGGAGCCGGCAGGGCTGCAATCGAAATAAGCAGCAGAGAAAATGTTAGTACAGCAACCATAAAACGCGCGCAATGCGATGTGTATGTCAACATGCTTCGCTCCCCGGTGGTGCATCGTATGCAGGCGGAATAGACGACCCTTTCTTCTTCTAATCCTTCAGATAGTCCTCCTTGCCGCTTCTGCGTCAGTGGCGGTGAAGGCCGTACGGCCTGGAGGGTTTTTGCCTTTTGCGGGAGGGTTGAGGGCCTGAGCGGAGAAGTGCCACATGTCGCAGGCAGGTACGCACACGAATTCATGCTTCAGAGACGCAGGATTGTTGCTGTGGCCTTCCAAATTCCTGCAAACTGTGGAGTTGGGATTTGAGGGCTGACAGCAGATAATGAAGGAGATGTCCGTATGACACGGATCGCTGTTGCGGGTCTTGCACACGAGACGAATACGTTTGCCGCGGGGCTGACGACCTATGAAGATTTTCAGCGCGGCCGCGGCTTCCCCGGCATCATGAGCGGTGATGAGCTTGTCGAAAACCTCAAGGGCCGCTCCACCTGTATGGGCGCCTTCCTCGATGGCGCCGCCGAGGTGGCCTTCGATGCAAATCCGGTACTTTACAGCTTCCCACAGCCGTCCGGCCTCATCGAGCAGGAGGCCTACGACCGGGTTCTGGCGATGCTTCTGGAGCATCTGGAGGCGGCGCTGCCGGTGGACGGTGTGCTTCTGGAGCTGCACGGAGCCATGGTGACCGAGAACCTCGAAGACGCCGAGGGAGACATTCTGACCCACGTGCGAGAGTTGGTCGGGCCTGATGTCCCCGTAATCAGCACACTCGATCTGCACGCCAACATCAGCCCCCTGATGGTACAGCAGGCGGATGCGCTCATCGGCTATGACACCTATCCACATGTGGACGCCTATGAGCGGGGCAATGATGCTGTACGGCTCATTATGGCGGCAATCACGGGAGATGTGCAGCCGGTCTCTGCACTCGCGCAGGTGCCAATGCTGATTGGACCGCCCCGGCAGTGCACTTTGATCTCACCCATGGGCGACATCATTGACCTCGCTCACGAAGCGGAAAAATGCCCCGGCATCCTCAACGTGACCGTTTCCGGCGGTTTCCCGTTCGCAGACATCACCGATTGCGGAGCCTCGGTGGTTGTCACGACCGATGACGATGCCGATCTTGCGCACGCCACAGCACAGGAAATTGCCGGAGCGATGTGGGAGCGGCGCAGCGATTTCGAGCTCGAGCTGACGCCTGTCGAAGAAGCAATTGACCACGCGAGGCGCGCTGGAGATGGGCCGGTGGTGATGGCCGACGGCTCCGATAACCCCGGCGGTGGCGCGCCCTGTGATGGCACGGTGATGCTGCAGGAAATGGTTGAGGCGAATGTGCCGGGTTCGACCGTGGCCATCATCGCCGACCCGGAAGCCGTCGCGGGAGCCGTTGAGGCCGGTGTCGGCAGGGAGGTGACGCTGCAGGTCGGGGGCAAAACCGACGACCGGCACGGCCCGACACTGACGCTCACCGGATATGTTCGATTGATCTCCGATGGCCGCTACGTGAATAAAGGCCCGATGTACACGAACCTCAAAGTGGATATGGGCCGCACCGTTGTCTTCGTCGTCGGGGAGGTCGAGGTGGTGCTCACCGAATACCGCATCCAGCCCTATGACTGCCAGGCGCTACGCAGCGTCGGAATCGAACCGCGTGACCGCCTGCTCATCGGCCTGAAATCTGCGGTGCATTTCCGCGCCGACTACGGTCCCATCGCCACCGCCATCTTCGATCTGGACACACCGGGCGTGCACAACCCGGATGTCACAAAGCTGCCGTTCAAGCGACTGCGCCGCCCGATGTGGCCACTCGATGACATCGAGGCTCCTGAGTGGGCGGTATCCGACAGCCGCGAAGAATAAGAGACCCTTCGGTCGGTCAACCCGGCGCACAGACGCGTTATAAGGAGATATGGAGCATGTACAGGCATACACCTTTCACACCGAATGAATTCACCGGTTCGGACGTCGAACGCATCAACCAGGCGCTGCAGGCTGCATCAGGCACGGGCCGGCGTGTGGTCATCCCTCGCAGGAATATGGCGGATGACGGTGTGCGCGATATCTGGCTGCTGGATTCGGCGATCCTCGTGCCCGAAGACACCGTCCTGGAGCTCGACAACTGCCACCTCAAGCTCAGCGACCGCTGCCGCGATAACATGATACGCAGCGCGAATTGTGGTGAGGGCATCGGCGACATCGAGCCCCTCCGAAGCATACATATCCGGGGTGTCGGAGAGGTGCTGCTGGAGGGTGCGGACCACCCGAGAGCCACCGGTGACGGCGCCAAGACTCTGGGAGAGCGAACATACGGCACCGATGCGGGCGTCGAGGGCGAAAGCCAGACCGGCGACTGGCGGAACATCGGCATCCTTTTCGCCTACGTCGAGGACTTCAGCATCGAGAATATCTTCATGAAAGACAGCCACTGCTGGGGCGTCTCACTCGAACGATGTGCGCATGGCACCGTGCGCGATCTCGACTTCGCCTCTAGCGGCTTCATGATCATTGATGGTGTCGAGCAGACAGTGCTGAACCAGGACGGAGTGGACCTGCGGCTGGGATGCCACGATATTCTGATTGACAACATCACCGGCTACACCGGCGATGATCTCATCGCCCTGACAGCGATCCCGAATCCGGACAGGCCCGCCGGAGAGCTTCAGTCCACCATGGTCAGTGGCGCGATTGACCGCGGGGAGGGCCGTGACGATATCCGACAGGTGACCATCCGCAATGTCAGGGGCTACTGCCGGGGCGGGCATCATATCGTCAGGCTTTTGAACACTTCCGGCGCGCGGATGTACGATATCGTCCTCGACGGCCTGACGGATACCTCTCCACCGGATATGCGCTGCCGGGCGGCGGTGAAGATCGGGGATGACCACTATGGCGGAGGCGTTGCGCCGGTGGGGGACACCTCCCGTATCATCGTCAACAATGTCATCAGCAGGTCCGAACACACGATCATGATCGGCGGGTCGCTGTGTGCCTCGATCATCAGCAATATCATCCGCCACGAGGTGCCCGGTGAGGCGGTGACGGTCGTGCCCGGCTCCGAATACATTCGCGATGTGACCTTCGGCAACGTCGTTACCGGCGCAGAATAACGAGGTGTCGGCCTGACACACGCGTGTTCGCGGGGCTGAAGATGATGCGTTCCTGTGCGATCACAGATGGAGAGCGTTTGTCGCCACCATATCAAAGGCCGCAGGACAAAGATTCGCCCGCTTCCCTCTGAAGAGCAGGGAGTGCGTCACGGAGTCTTGGCATCCTGCAGCTTGGCACCGAGGGCAGTGGCGAATTTGACAATGGCTTTGGTCACGGGATCCCCAGCCTTCCCGACGTTTCTGTTGACGGTGCCATGATCGTGGTTCGGGAGATAGACGACCTCGGCCTGCGTCCCGGCCTGCGTAAGGGCGTTGGCGAAGCGGTCGGCGCCATCAAGGCGGGGTTGTGCCCCCTGAATGATAATCAGAAATGGCGGGATGTCTGAATCGGGCTGGATGCGTGCGAGAGGTGACACGGCATCCCAGAACGCGGGGTCGGTCCCAAAGGCGGCACCGAAAAGCCCACGCGCTTTGACCCTTTGCATGTGTGCCACCAGATCGAGGGTGCCCGTGTCCAAAACAACGGTGCCGGTGAGTGCATTCAGATCGAGACCGGCCTCCTGCAGCGGCTCCGGATCAGTGGCGACCAGCGCAGCCAGGTGAGCGCCGGCGGAGTGGCCCATGATGAAGATGCGGTCCGGATCGCCACCGTACTCGGCGGCATGAGCATGCAGCCAGGCGATGGCGTGGGCCACGTCCCGGACCTGGTCGGCCGGGGTGACATCGGGGACGAAACGGTAATTGGTGCTGGCAAAGAGCCATCCATTTGTGCAGAAAAATTCGGGTTTGTGCCATACGGCCGACCTGTCACCTTTGGCCCACCCGCCACCGTGGACAAACAGCATAATTGGGGCCGCCTGTGCACCCTCCGGGGCGTATAGATCCAGACTGAGACGTTCAGGATCGGAGACCTCGATCTGCCTGTATGCGATCGTGTGTTTTGTTACACCCTCGGGTGTCGTTCCGTACCGTTCGCCCGTGTCTCGCTCGGTGCGTGCCTGCTGTCTGCGTGCGGCCGCAGCCTGCACTTCGCGGAGTGTCACAAAGCCATCATTGTCAGCGTCTGTCTGCTTAAACCACGCCTCCCACGGCACCTCATCCACCGACAGCTTCCCGTCGTCGTTGGCGTCAAGTCGCTCAAACCGCTGCACAAGTGCGTCCGGAATGTCAGCCGTTTCGTCAGCCGGGCTGATTGTCCATACCAGCAGTGCTGCAAGACATACTGCGCTAATCATCAAACTTCGCATCCGTCATCCCCCGTTTTA
>JBKHJK010000156.1:0-5774 GCA_046538215.1 Armatimonadota bacterium | reverse complement strand
CCCACACCCGCTATGACGGCTATAAACGCTCAACCGTGTGTCACAACACCGTTGTGGTGGATATGTCCATCCAGAAGGCGATGGGCGAGCCGTGCGCCGAAGGGAAGCTGCTGTTTTTTGATGCCGCGGACCCGGACATGCAGGTGGTCTCGGTGGATAACACCACCTGTTATCCCGAAAAGGTGCAGCGCTATGAACGCACCATGGCGCTGGTGGGCATCAATGACCACGACGGCTATGTGGTTGATTGCTTTGTTGTCAAAAGCCCGCACCAGCAGGACTACTTCCTCCACGGCAGCGCCGATGAGCCGCAGTCCGTGACGATCCTGGGCGAGGACGGCGAGCTGGACATGGAGCCGGTGGAGACGATGGTGCCCGAGGAGCTGGACTGGGAGCCTCCGGTGGCCGCCAACCGCCAGAGCCTCATCCACCAGCGCGGCTGGTCGTACGGGCTGCTGTGGGACAACGCCGTCGCCCAGCCCGGTGCGGGAATCCAGCAGGCACGGTTCACCTACGATGAGGAGGGCCCAATCACCAACATCTTCTTCGTCACCGAAGATAGCGACGAGGTGTACACCGGCACCGACCCGCAGATACGACCCGCAAAGGAAAACGACGCGCTGGTGGACCAGTTCAAGCGCCCGCATTTCATGATCCGGCGGCCCGGCGGCGAGGGGGCCAACGTGTTTCTCTCCGTCATCGAACCTGCAGACGAGAACGCACATATCCGCTCCGTCTCGGTCATTGATACCGGCGGCGAGGGCACCGCGTTGAAGATCGAGGGCGATACTTTCACCGACATCATCACCCTGTACGCCGAGGGTCTCACGGCCACGCACGAGGGCACTGAACTCACCGCCGACGGCCTCATCGGGCAGGTGCGCATCCGTGAGGGGCAGATGCAGCGGGCGTACACCACCGAGCGGATCGAGTTCGGCCGGTGCGCACTCACCAGTAACCTGCCCGGCACCCTGCGGTCGGCGGCGCTGCTGTCAGTCGAGCGCTTCGACGGCCAGGGGGCGTTCGTCGTGGATGCCGACTGGACGGACCCCGCTCCCCCGCCCGGGTCACTTTTTATTCTCGATCACGGCGACGGCTACACCCACGGCTACCGCGTGCAGTCAGTGCAGAGCGATGATGAGGGCACGCGTATCGTGCTGGCTGACGAGCCGGGCTTTGAGTATGATGCGGAAACCGGGACCGCACAGTTCCTGTTTCACCCGCGCTACACCCGCACCGGAGAGCACCGGGTGCTGTGGAAGCCGGCCCTGTCACTCAGGCACATACCGCATTGACTGAGCGAATGACGTTCAGGCGTCCAGGCAGGTTTCAAAACCAGAATAAAGCCATTCGCGAAGGGTGCCCATGAAACCACTTGCAGTCGTATTGATATGTCTGCTTCCGGTTCTGCCGCTATGTCGGGAGCCGGTGCAGCCTGCCGACGACACTGATACGCAGATCATCGAAGCGTTTCTGGGCCATACCGACGGCGTCGGGGGTCATTGTACGCCAGAGCGTATGGCGCGGTTTGCCTCCCAGCCCGAAGACATCACCTGGCAGGCCTCCCGCTACATCAACATGGCGCTGGTGGCCTATAAGCTCACCGGCGATACGCAATACCTCGATATGTTCGTCACCCGCACCGATGCGCTCCTGCAGCAGCTTGAGACCGGGCCCGACGGGTTCCGGGGCTGGTACGGGCTGCCGCTGCAGCTCTTCCGTCACCCCGATCACCCCGACCGACAGGTGGACGTGATGCTCACCAGCTTCGTGATGGCGGGGCTTGTGGCGGAGTTTGCCGCAACTGTTGATGAAGACGGCCTGTCTGCTGAATACGGCCCAAGGCTCGTCGAATACCTCGAGCTGGCGGCAGAGCTTGTGGAGAAGTGGCACGCACGCGGGTGTTATCACGACCTCGGTACCACCGGCGCCGTCTATACCACCCACCCGGACCTGAAGCCGGTCAAAGGCGACCTCACCCAGCCGCATAACAAGCACTCGAAGATTCTGCGGGCGCTGGTGCACATGTACGCCGCCACCGGCGATGACAGCTACATGCGGCGGGCGGTGAAGCTTGGTACCCGCTTCAAGCACTGCCTCACACTCGTCGGCGACCGCTACCGCTGGAACTATCTCGACCCTGCGGGCGCCTGGGATCTGCACCCCGAAAAGCCCAACCAGTGGAAGCACTGGATCGGCCCCGAGCACCGCGGCGGCTATTATAACCTTTCGGTCAAACAGGGGGTGATGATGTACCAGCTCGGCCTCATTTTCGACCGCACCGATATGGATCGCTTTGCCCGCACGCAGACGGAGGTATGCTGGAACGGGAGCTTCGACAACCCCCAGTGGGTGAATGTGGACGGGCAGGAAAAACAGGGACAGACCTACCTGTGCTCGTGGCTGGCGCCCTTCGATGAGCGCATCAACCGTCTTGCCCATGAAACATTCAGCCAGGAGCAGCGCCATGAAAACCGCGGCCATTCCTGGCAGGGGGGTACGGTTGCCTCCGAATATCTGGAATCGAAATATCTGCTGTACCCAAAATGGAGCGACGGCCAGCCCTCTGAAACGGATGTTGTGGCTGACTTTCTCGCCGACCCGGAGAATGCGGCCTTTGTCGAACACCTGGATTTTACGGTGACACCGGAGACGAGCTACACCGCACCGGCCACTCCGGCGCAGATGACGCCCATGCCCGGTACGTGAATCCGGGAGGTCTGTGCGACACCCGCACGGAACTTCTGTGGGTTACCCACCGTTTATTGTAGAGACAAAGACACCAATGCCTGAAAGCGAGGGTTATGCAATGTCGCCCGAGGACCAAACACCTCAGACGCGACCTGAGCCGCCCCGACAGAGCTTCTGGAAGCGGCATAACCTGTGGATATGGGCGCTGTTGCTGCTGGCCATCATCGGCTACAGTATCCTCGACGCACAAAATACCGGCAGGGTAAAACCCGCGAAACACGATCATACGCCGCCGGCCCAGGCTGAACAACCCGCCGAGGAGACCGATGAGCTTGTTGGCGATTTCGACGGCGAGCTTTCAGGCGCCCAGGAGGCTTTAGACAACGTGGAGATTCCCACAACACAATTCGCGACACTGCATACGTCCAAAGGCGACATCACCATAAAGTTCTTCCCCGAGGACGCTCCAAAGACGGTGGCGAACTTCGTCAAGCTGGCTAAGGACGGTTTTTACGACGGCCTGCTTTTCCACCGCGTTATCCAGCCGTTCATGATCCAGGCAGGCTGCCCGCGCGGTGACGGCACCGGTGGTCCCGGCTATACCTTCGAGGACGAAATCAACGACCACAAGATCGTCGCCGGAACCGTCGCGATGGCAAACAGCGGGCCGGACACCAACGGCAGCCAGTTTTTCATCGTCACCGAAAAACCCCAGCCCCATCTCGACGGCAAGCACACGGTCTTCGGCGAGGTGACGGAGGGCATGGATGTGGTCCGGGAGATCGCGGCCGTCGAAACCGGAGCCCGCGACAAGCCCGTGGAGGACATCACTATCAATTCCATTGATTTGAAGGAGTAATCGCCACAGCTTTTACAGGGAAATCGCGCCCGGCAGCCGAAATAGGATGGCAGCCGGGCTCTTTTGATTGTCGAAGTGACCCATGAAGCCGCATGGAGTTTCCTGACTGCAGTATTGAAGCTCTCGCTGAGTCAGAGATCAGACTCGGGCTGGAAGCTGGTGGATGCACACCATCCACCCCCCTCGGACTGCAAACAACACAGTTCTCGGGCCGAGCCACGGAACTGCTTATGAGTCACTATTGTCACAGGGAGGATGACTGATGGCACAGGCGAGTGTGAAGATACTTCCAGACCGCTCCATCGGCACGATCAACCCCAACATCTATGGACATTTTGCCGAACACCTGGGACGCTGCATTGATGAGGGTATCTGGGTGGGACCGTATTCCCCCATAGACAACCACGGGGGAATCCGCACGGATGTCGCGGAGGCGTTGAGGGAGCTTCAAATCCCGGTGCTGCGCTGGCCCGGCGGGTGTTTCGCCGATGCGTACGACTGGCGCGACGGTATCGGCTCATCCGACCAGCGGCCCATCCGCCGGAATATCTGGTGGGGGCGGGAGGAAGACAACCAATTCGGCACCGACGAGTTTTTGCGGCTGTGTGAAATCACCGGCGCCGAACCCTACATCTGTGGCAACGTCGGCTCCGGCAGCCCGCGCGAGATGATGGACTGGGTGGAATACTGCAACTATGACGGCACCACCGACCTCGCCCGCCTGCGTGCCGAAAACGGCCATCCTGACCCGTACGAGGTGGAGCTGTGGGGCGTTGGCAACGAAAACTGGGGCTGTGGCGGCAATATGGAGCCCGAGGAGTATGCCCGGCAGTACCGGCGCTTCGAGACCTATCTGCAGCCGCGTGACACCGAGCTCACCCTCATCGCCTGCGGTCATGATCACTGCTGGAATCACGCCTTCCTGAACACCCTTGGCTCCGCAGACAGCATTGATATGCTCTCCATCCATCATTACTACAAGGCCGGGCCGGCGACGGGCTTTTCCGATGATGAGTACTACCAGCTCATGGCCGAGGCCATCAGCCTGGAGCCTCGCATTATCCGCGACACTCACCTTATCCGCTTTTTCGAGGGCGACAGCCCCGGTCGCGTGGGGCTGGCTGTTGACGAGTGGGGCGTGTGGCATCCGGAGGCCACCCGACCCGGTCTGTACCAGTCTTCCACACACCGCGACGCCCTGTCGGCCGCGGTGGTACTCGACATCTTCAACCGCCACGCCGACTCCGTGGCCATGGCCAATATCGCCCAGACGGTGAATGTGCTTCATGCCATCATTCAGACCGATCAGGAAAGAATGTGGTTGACCCCCACGTATCACATCTTCGACCTGTACCGCCCGCACATGGACAACGAGGCCCTGGAGGCGATAACGGACTGTGAGACTGTGGCGACCGAAGCCGGAAACGATGTGCCGTGTGTCTCTGCGTCGGC
The DNA here is from genome assembly GCA_046538215.1 of Armatimonadota bacterium. Classification (GTDB taxonomy): domain Bacteria; phylum Armatimonadota; class Zipacnadia; order Zipacnadales; family UBA11051; genus JBKHJK01. Next base: position 772 of record JBKHJK010000156.1, on the reverse strand, counting down.
CTCGCGCGACGGCGACCGTCTCTTTGTCACGCTCACGAATCTGCACCTGTCCGACTCCGCAGAGGTGACGGTATCGCTGGGCGAACACGACCTGGCGTTTGCGGAGGGACAAATCCTGTCCGCCGATGCTCCGGATGCCGTCAACGGTCCTGATGCGCCCGAGCGGGTGACGCTGGCAGAGTATTCCTGTGAGGCAGAAAACGGCTCATTGATCTGTGATATTCCGCCGGCCAGCAGTGTGGGGATGTGGGCGGATATCACGCAGTGACGCACCCGTTCTCACGCTGTGCAGCAGCTGTCAATGAGGTGCGGACGGCGGTGGCGGAGGAGGTTTTCGCGGTCGGTGCGACGAACCTCCCATCATGCAGATAAGCGAGGTTGTGTGGGACAGGCTGCGGCGGCTTCGGGCCTTCGGACGACGCCTGTGGCGGATGCTGTGGCGGACGTATGAGCGGTATGGGGAAAGCTCATCCCCGCTGCTGGCCGCTGCTATTGCCTTCTATTCCCTCATCTGCCTGGCCCCGCTGGGCATGCTTCTGGCGGCGCTTCTGCAGGTGATTTTCGGGGAGGGGACCGCCGCACAGGGATGGCTGCGCAACCTTCTGTCCAGCGTCGGCCCTGAAGTTACCACCGAGATCATGGGTAAGCTCGATACGCTGGTCGCCAATATCCCCGATGCGAGTTGGACGGGCCTGGTGACAGCGGGAGCGCTGGTGTGGGCGGGGTTGCGGCTGTTTGAAACCCTGGAGTTGAGTCTGACTGAGATATGGCC
>JBKHJK010000155.1:0-5776 GCA_046538215.1 Armatimonadota bacterium | reverse complement strand
CTCCTCCACAGGCAGCCGGACTGCGTCTGCAGGGTGTCCTGCATCGGTTCTCCGAGCCTGAGCCCGTACAATTTATGCGCTATTTCCTTTGATGGCTCATGCGGACTGTCAAAGAGGTTGTACCAGTCGGTCCACATCAGATCGTACAACTGCGCCCATGCATAGGTCAGCAGCGTGGCCTGGACTCTGCGCTCGATGGGTTCGACCATCAGATAGTGCAGCGGCTGGACCGTGTTGCCCTTCTGGGCGGCTTCATTCCAGATTTCGCCGGCATACCTCGTATGCGTCCAGCTCTTGGTCCGGATCATTTGCCCCTTGCCGGGCGGGTACCACAGACACTCGTACATCTGTCCATCTGCGACATCCCACAGGCCCGGATCGACTTCACTGTTGCACAACACGGCGACGCCCTGTGAATGAGCTATCTCCGCGACGCGTTCGATCAGCCCGCGATAAGCCGCCATGTCGTTAGGATAATCCGTTCGGTGCTCGTGTTTGTCCAGTTCGGCGCCACTGCAGGCGGTGATCCGGAAGAAGCAGTTGTCAATAAATATGGCGTCGGGTTCTGTCTCCAGGACCGGCTCGAGAACCTCCAGGCAATGCTCTATGTAGCCCGGCGCAAGAAAGCAGGGCGCGTGGGTTGTGCGCCGTTCGCCCTCGTGGATCACCGGCTGCCCGTCACTGTCGATTTTTTGCAACTCCGGATGCTGGTCGATCTGCAGGGCATCGGTGAACTCAAGTGCCCGTTCGTATGCCCTGCGCTGGCCTGGTTTGAAAGTGTACTGCCCCATGAAGTTGACGTAGATTGCCGTCCGGGTACCGCTCTGTTGTGCCAGGTCAACCAGGTGAGCATCAACGGGGGCTCCTATGACGAAGGGGAACTGGCTGACCCGGGTTTCAATCGTACCCTCGCTCCACGGGCGATACAGCCCCTGGAAGATTTCGGTTTCCTGAAGCCATTCGGGCGCAGGCGCAGCATCATCCTGTACTCGCTCCCACGGCACGGAAAAGAGGTCTTCGTGGCTCATCAGGCTTTCCCAGCCGTCAGCAGCCTCATCCGGGCCCTCGGCGCTGAAAAGCACAAACTGCTCTTCGAGCCCGGGACCGCCGTTGAGAAGAAGCTGTCTTTCAATTGGAAATGGCTTCAAATAGCAGCGGTTGCCGTACCGGTCACCACTCGTCAGCAGGTACATGGGCGTGACCAGGCCAAGGCCCGTCTGTGCATACCGCATCCAGTACCAGTCATGAAAGCCACCATGGCCCCATCCCTCCGGAGGCAGATATTCCTCCACTTCATCCCCCCACTGCAGGGGGCGGCGTATCTCCTCGGGCAAAGACCAGCTCCAGAAGTAATAGACATTCTCGGGTGCGCCCGAGACCTTCTGGATGAGGCTTTGCACCCGGATGCCATTGCCACCCGGACCGTACTGCTCCACCCGTACATTCGCTTCATACTCCTCTTCTATCCGGTAAAACGCTGAAATGGTGTCTGCCGACTCGTCGGACGCCGTCATCTCTTTGGATTCCGCAATTCGGCTGAGGGGATGGCATCCCAGCTCGACTGTAAGGTTCAAATCCAGAGTTTGACCGTCGGCCCACGTTATGCGCAACAGGGGATCACTGTCCCTTAATTCGACAGTAGCCGCGGGTGTCTGGAGCGTTACGGCTCCGGAAGCATGGGCTCCCATCGAGCCGAGCAACACCAGAGAAATGAGCAAAACAGTATTCCAGCGATAGCCTTTAGCCATGTAGCTCGATCCTTCTTCGCGGGGTAGATCGCACATGACAGTCGGTGCCCGCACTGCAGGATTAATCTCATGTGAAAACACTTTCTTACTCGATCCACGTCACGGCAAACCCATACGGCGGTATCTCCATGGTCAGCATACTATTCTCAAGCCCGGCCTGCATATCGTCGGGGACGTTCCGCTGGATGCTCATTTGCGGCGCCAGGCCCAGAGCCCCCGGATCAATTGTCACAGCAACCGTCTGCGCAGAATCGGTGATGTTCCCGGCGACCACCAGCAGCCGGCCCCCTGTGTCGTGCGTGTAGCAGCTTACCGGTGCCACGTCCGGTCCGCAGTCAACGGTAAAACCCTCCACTGTGTGCCAGTACGGGTGGAATGTCGCATTATCTGTGTCAAAGGCGGCGTAAATCTCGTGAACCTGCTGGTTGTACGGCACATACATACGCTCGCCCCAGTAAGGTATGCCGTGTGCCAGCAGATATGCCAGGAAGGTGGAGGTGCATTCCGGCGATGCGGCCCCTTGTCCGTCAAGGCGGCATAGGTTGAGGAAAACTGTGGGAATACCCCACTGCGTCGAGACGTATTCCGGTCGGATTTCCTCCAGGCTGAAGAGGTCCGCGTAGTTTGCCCCGGAATTCAGACGGCTTAGATACTGCTCGCCGTCCAGGTGGGCGTTCACGAAGGTCAGCGTCGGCAGCCAGCAGATGTCGGAGGTGTGGTTGTAGATGAAGAAGTCTTCGATACCGTTGTCGTGATACAGCATGGTCGCGAGCCGCTTGTGATACTCGCGATACGCGCGAATGGGACGGATCCGGTGCATCTGGCCCTCCGCATCACGGTATCCACAGCCGTGAATGTCGTTGGAGCAGTGTGATGGCGCCCCGCCGTCGTGGTAAATACCATGCAGGCCAAACTCAGACACCATGTGGTCAATCCCCGCCAGCAGGTAATCGGCATAGCTGCTGTTCAGGCACAGCCGCGGATATGTTTCATCGACTTTCGGAATGTAGAATTCGTCCGGAGGATTGAGACGCCACTCTTCGCGGTATTTCTGTGGCTCCTCGTAGGCCATGGTGTGAGTGCCCGGGGCGATATAATGAATGACCCCGACGCCCATATTTTTCCCCATCTCAACTCGCGGGCGAACCCATTCAGGAGTCAAAAATGGCGCTGTCAGATGCTTATGATATGTACCTGTCCACCACAGGAGCCCCCAATCCGGCGTCTCACCGATAGCCTCCCAATCCAGCCCGTCACTGGGCGGCGGCCACCATACGATATCGAGCATTTGATAGCCTTTCGGCAGCTTTTTGACGGGGCTGCCGAGCAGGCCGAAGCCGATTTTGAAATTTTCCGGAATTTCGGTGGCCTGCCCGATGATGTTGATGCGAAGAACGTATCCGTCATCACTCGGGACCAGCTCCACCACGCTGTCGGCAGAGACGGGATTGTAGTACTGGTCAGATTCGGCGAACCAGCACAGGCCCCGGTCGTGGCTGCCCACCCAGACGGTGGGGAGGAACTCCCAGCTCAGCTCCTGTCCGTCCAGAAGCTCGTTGAACGCGCAGTGGCGGCCGTTGGGGGTGCCGTGGGTCATTTGAGCGACCTCGGCCGACAGCGGAATCTCCATACTCAGGTGCTCGATGGTCTCTGGCGTGTCGAGCGTGAGTTCGCCCCAGGTGAAGCCGTCGTATTCCATCCACCAGTCGATCTGTGCAGCCACGCCAGCCGCCGAGCCGCGAGTGACAAGCTCCGCCCGGTCCTCCGACTGCTGGCTGAATTGCATGTCGTCAGCGTCAAACGTGGCGGTCTGGCCATCCACCCCTATCTGCAGCGTGATTGGAGCGGCAAGCAGCTCCTCGCCCTGGCTGACCAGGCTGGAGGGGAGCAGGCCATTGAAGTCCGTTGTCCGCCCCCAGCAGCTTACGGCGGTGTTCTCGTAGGTCATTGGAGTGTACGGAGGCACGATCACCCTGCTTTTGCCGAGGTCGTTGTTGACCCACTCGGGGGTAGGGGTCTTCTCGAAAGTCGTTTCCGCAACACCGGCGACCTCTGTGTCATCAACGATCTGTACGGCGATGGTGTAGGTGCCCTCGGCCCATTCGGAGTAATCCAGCGAGGTGCCTGTTTCGGCCTCGTTGAGCGGCACCGTCGTCTGTGTGATCTCCTCGTCTGCCTGCCGAACGGCGACGATGGCGCGGGCTCCGTCCGGATCAACCTGGTCTTCGTATGCCCCGGAGACGGTGACCATCAGGCGCTGCTGGATGGGCACAGGCTGCAGGTCAACGGTCGTTTTGGGCCGCACCGTCAGCGGAAACTGCTGGGTGTACAGGACGGTTCCATCAGCGAGGGTGGCGGTCAGGTCCATCAGCCCCAGCTCGCGGTCGGTGAACTCGGTGGTGACATCGAGCTTGCCGATGTGTCCCGGATCCGCGATGGCGCGGTCGCTGGCGGTCACCAGTTTCCCTGTGATGAACTGCGCCCACTCTTCGCCCTTTTTGGTCAGCTCGGTCCCCGGCTGAACGATCCACGCCTGCAGCTCGCCGGTGGTACGTTGGTCGCTGTGATTGATGATGCGGGCATCCACGGCAAGCTGGCAGTAGCGGGGAGCCCCGAGGCTGTCAATGCGGATGACGGGGGCCTTGCCCACAAAGCGCAGTTCTCCGAAGCGCTCGAACTCGGAATACCGGGAAGCAACACGTGTCCACGATTCAAAGGCGCTGCCGCCCGCGGCGACATCACGGCAGAAGTTGATGAGCCAGCTTTCCCCGGCTTCGGGAGCCTCCACACCGAAAGCGGAGAAGGGGACGGAGGCTTCCAGCACCCAGATGCCCTCAGATACGGTGGTTTCGAGCTCAATATCCGGGCTCCAGGATTTATCGCCACCGTGGATGTCGTAGATGCTGGCGGCGGAGCTGAGAATAATCTGGTAATAGTCCTCGGGCTGCTGCGGATCCGGGCTGATGTAGATTTCGACGGAATCATCGGCCCACGGGCTGCCTTCGTCGCGGGGATGCGGCTGTCCCAGAAGTGTCGTCGAAGGGTCGAAGTGGCACTCACAGGCCACGTAGAGGCGCTCGTCGGTATAGGTGGCACGAACCGTCGTGTCATGTTCGGAGATGTCGTCGGCGCCGATGGGAATGAGACCGGTAAAACCCGCCGCGTCCTCCCACGCCGGATCGTCCAATACTCCATCAACAACCGGCGGATGGTCGGTTTGAGCGACAGTCAGTAACGGTCTCTGGAATGTATCCGGGTTCTCCTGCGCAACACAGATTGTCCCGGAAAAAAGTGGAAGGAGCGCGACCGTCACAAGACACCATATTCTCAAAAGATTCGACATTGCCTCTGGGTATTCTCCTTTGCAGAAGCCGCGAGTGCTGGGGAACGAGATTAACGGCGAATAGTGTGGTCAAAGCGCCCTGCAGCCGAGCATGCTGTATGTGGAGCGCCAGGCTGTTACTTAATCAGGCAGTGTATGCAGCGCGGGAAACAAAAATGTCCGGCACAGAGCCTCTCCCTCACCTGTACCGGACATACGGTGATCACTGTTACGGCTGCTGCTGCCTGAAGAACTGCTTCAACAGCGCTGCAGGCTACTACTTCGTAGCGGCGGCATACCACAATATGCTGCTCTCGCCCTGATCGGGTACGTCCTGGGCGGACATCCACTTGGTGTGGCCGTCGATATACGTTATGTTGGCCCCATTGTTATGTCGTGCGGCAACCTTGCCCCGGTTGGAGCTGTGCGTGCCGAACGGACCCATTTGCACAATGTAGTGGCCGTTGTAATCCATGTTGTTGGGGTCTGAGGGATGTGCGCGGGCGCTGTCGGCAAAGATCATGGTTTCGGCGGGATAAGTGCACTGGGCGAGAGACAGTTCATGTCCGCTCCATCCGGGATAATACATCGACCACACGTTGCAGCCGATGCTCATGTTGTAGGATGCTCCCGGCTCACCGGGGTCATAGCGCTGCTGTGAGCTCGGACAGTTGAAGAGGTCGGCGTTTTCCACATAGGGCATCAG
>JBKHJK010000154.1:0-5796 GCA_046538215.1 Armatimonadota bacterium | reverse complement strand
GAACCGTATCTTTTAAGCGCTCATCTGACGGCCTTCGGGGAGGTCATTCACAACACGGTGGACACCTCAAAGCTGGTGTGGCCGCTGCAGTGCCTGGCCGCATACGCGCTGGTGCCGCCGATTATCGGGCAGATACTCTTTCAGTACAGGGACATCACATGCTGAGAAAAATGCTGCTGTACGCATCCGTGCTGTGTGCCGCTGTCGTCATGCAGGTGACGGCTCATGCGATCACGGGCGACGAAATCGTGCACAGGGCCCTCCAGCTGCAGCGGGAGATTGAGGATTATACCGCCCGGGTGACCGTACAGACGGATATTCCGGACGTAGATATCCCCGCGCGGTTGGTGACCGTGTATTACAAGCGGCCGGATAAAGTCCGGGTGGTTTCGGAGAACCTCGTCATTATGCCGCGTAACGTCCTGCAGCTTCATTCACTGGGCTCGAAAATCATTGACGACGCCGACTGTCATCTGCAGGGGCAGAAGACGGTGAGCGGAAGGACGCTGTATTCCGTCAAAGTCATCCCCCGGGCGAAAAAGAATCCCAACCGGGCGATTATCTGGATCTGGGGGGACAACTGGACACCGCGGACACTGGAGGCGTATCGCGGCCCGGAGCTGAAGGCAAAGATACAGTGGACTCATCAGCAGGTGAATAACACGTACTGGCTGCCGGAGACGATCCGGTTTGAGGCGGTGGGTGAGGATCTGCCAGGGAGAAAATCCGGCACCATTACGCTGCGCTTCAGCAATTTCCGCGTGAATACGGGATTGAGCGATGATATTTTCAAGCAAGAAAAATGAGGACGGCCACTGGCGGCGCGTGGAGCTTTCGTTGTACCGCCGCTGCAGACAGGGCAATCCCGAGGCCCTGCGCACGCTGTTTTACCGCCTGGGCGCGTGCTGGTACACGGCGGCGATGATGGCGTGTTAGAGTGAGGAGGAGGCGGCCGCGGCGGTGCTGAAGACGTGGTCGAAACTCCTGCGCCGGCTGCGATACTGGCGTGTGGGAGGAAAACTGGACCGCCGTGCCGACAATATGCTTATCCGCGCACTGAAAGAATATGCAATACCCACCGTTGCACGGGAGGCCATGCAACGATCCCGCGAAATGGATGCGGAGTCACTGATACCGGTCCCCGATGACCTCACAGAGCAGGCGGTGGCGATGAGCGACGGGGCCGCCGATGACATTCATAGCGCCGCCGTCACCCGCACGAAGGTGGAGCGGACGGTGGCGTGGACGGTCGGAACCGCCGTGTCCGTCGCCATCATATTTTTCGGCTGGACGATGTGGGTGACAAACTCTGTGGCTACCATGGAGATCGTCTGGGAGGGTGTCCAGGAGCGGGTGGTGGAGCGCGACATGACCGAAACCGTTCGAGATGCGATGACCGAGATGGCCATCGGCGGCGCCATCTCAAGCGAGCACGAAAAGACGCTGGATAAGGCAGGGATGCTACTGGAGGAGATTGCTCACGGTCACAAGCAGGCCTCGGCACGGATGATGCGGTATCTTTCGGAACGCAGTCGCGCAGGGAACCTCTCAGAGGGATTGCGGCGTGTGGCACAGGAGTATCCCTCGGGATTTCAGCAGGAGCTCATGCGCGTGGCTCTGGTGCTGGAGGAGGTCGAGAACTGGTGAAGCAGCTCACAAAGCTCACACTCACAGCACTGCTTGTGACCGTCGTGGGTGTGTGCGGATGTCATACGCGTTCACAGCGAATCTACCAGCGCGCCGAAGCGTTCATGGCGGCCGGCAAAGAGAACCTTGCGGCCAGAGAATACCGCAAGCTCGTCACCGAGACACCCGGCTCACCGCTGGCCGATGACGCCCTGTACAAGCTCGCCCATCTGTTCCGCGAGGAGTTCAAACTCCCGGATTCGGCCATCCATACGTACCGTCTCATCGCCCGGAACTATCCCGATTCGTCGTATGTGGATGAGGCCTATCTGTGGATCGCCTACATCCAGCGCCGGGATTTGCACAGCCCGGAGGATGTGCGAAAGACCTGTGAGGCCGCCGAAAAACGGTTCACCAATCAGCCCGCAACGGTTGCCCGCTGCTACCTCCAGCTCGTCCAGGCGCTGTACGCGGAGCGACGGTATGAGGAGACGATGCAGACGGCGGACATGCTGCAGGAGAAGTATCCCGATCAGAAGCGGCAGTGCAGTGTGGCGGCGCTGTTGAAAGCACGGGCGGCCCAGGAGACACTGGACGACGAAAAGCAGGTGGAAGAGCTGTACACCCGCGTCCTGGAGCTGTATCCCGACAGCTACAGCGCTGTGCAGGCGAAAACGGTCATCGGACTGCGGTATTTCGACAAGCGTGCCGAACAGCAGCAGGAGGAGCAGGAGCGCCTGAAGGCTGCGGCCCGTGTCATGCACGGAGTCCCCCCATTCTCCGTCCACAACGACTACCGGGAGAATGTGCTGGCGCCACTGCAGAGCCTCCTGGCCCATCGGAATGTGCAGATCAACCGGAAGGGGCTCCTGGCGATGTCCGGAGCGGCCTTCGGGTTTGCCTATGATCCCAACGACGTCTCCGCCGCCTCGCGGATATTTTACCGCCAGCCGCACGTTTTCATTGGAGAGACACTGGGCTTCAGCACCAGTGTATGGACGGGTGAGGAGGCCGAGGCGAGCTTCAACGCCCTGACAAATGCGATACGTCTGCAGCGGCCGGTCATTGTCCATCACTCGTCGCCCCAGCCGCGGTGGGCGATCGTTACCGGATGGCGCCCGGCCGCCGACCAGGTCCTCTACCTCGCGGCAGGAGCGGACGAGGTCGCCGGTGCCACCAGGGAGCGCTTCATATCTCGCTGGACCGCCACCGACGATTTCGGGTATGGTCCGCATTACCTGTTCTTTCTGGGGCAGCGCAACACCCAACCATCCGCCGACGAGCTCGTCAGAGAGACCTTGCGGGTCGCCCTCGCCAGCATGGAGAGCCGCAATGTCAATGGCGCCCACTGCGGCATCAAAGCGTATGACACACTTGCCAGTGCTCTGGAAGATAACCCGGCGGACAATGCCGAGAAACTGGTTCTCTGGGCGCAGGCACAGATACCGGTGTTGCAGGACTGCCGGCGGGCCGCACAGGCATTTTTGTCCGAAAAAGCGAGCACACTGCCTGCGGCCCATGATGATCTCATAGCGGCCGCCGATTTCTACGAAGACGTCGAAGCGGAGTTGGACGTGCTCAGGGGAGCCATTCTCCGTGCCGCTGAAGATGATGACCGCACGCCCGAAGAGATTGAAGCAGGCTGGCAACGAACCGTCCGGCAGGTGAAGTACATTCAGCAGCTTGAAGACCACGCCCGGCAGAAGCTCCAGGCCGCCCTCAACAGGTAGGAGTGGACCGAAAAATGCACGTAGTGGGAACCGACCTATCCGGCCCGGTGAATATCAAAAACACCGCGATGGTCGTCTATGGCGCTGCCGACGGCCACCTGGAACCCGCATATACGGAACTGCAGGGCGTTTCAAACTGTCACATATATACACGCGTGGGAGAGCTGCTGGACCACGGCCCCGTTATTGTTGGTGTGGATGCTGCATTATGATCCGGGGAGCCCGTGGCGACCAGGACGCCGACACCACACTCACCGCCGGACAGCGACGGGCGGGCCGGGGTGTATTGCCGGATTTGGTGGAATGGTTTGCGTCACAGGGCGTCCGTGTAGATGGAAACATGCAAAACCGCCACGATCTGGACGCCGTGGTATTCATGGCGGCCTGGAGATGGCATCACGGGTGCAGCCACTGGGGAGCGTAGAAGTGACACATGAAAACTCTCCACAGCAAAGGATGGGAGTGACTCGGGCTGGAAGCTGTGGGATACACAGCGATCCGACACCTGAGCCGTGCAAACTGCGCACATCTCAGGCCGAGCCACGTGGATGTTTTGTGCCATATAACAAGACTCCGAAGGCCGGAGCCACGTAGATGTTTTGGGGCTTCGCCGCAACTTACCTGGCCTTTTATATTTTGCTGAAACAGGATTATTGGACAAGTAATAACTGTCCGTGGCTCGGCCCGAGGGCTGCGTTTTATGCAGCCTGAGAGTGGCAGATTGCCTTTTGTTTGGCTCGCCTTGCGGGCCGAACAATATCTGCCAGCTTCCAGCCCGAGGCCTGTTCCGATAGCAGTGAAAGGCCGCAGCGCTCACAGGGATTTTTGATGAGGCATCATCGCACGTTGTCACAAAAACGTGCCCATACCGATCAAAACCATCTCGCCGTGAGGCGACGGTGGATGCAGTCAAAAAGATACGCAGACGATAGAGAATCTGAAAGGGACGTTTGCAATGGTGGACGGCAACGATAGAGAGGACCGCGAACCCGAAGATCCCCTCAGCGGTCACGAACAGGACGATGACTCCGAAGCGGAGGCGCAGGGCGCCGATATGTACGATGATCTCTTCACACCGGAGCGCGATGAGCCGCAGCAGGAGCCGGAGCAACCGCAGTCCGGCGGAGGTGGCACCACAAGCACCGGAATGATGGTGTTTATGGCAGTACTTGTGCTGGGCCTCATCGCTGCCGGGGCTTTTGCGTACAAAACGCACCTTGACCGCACGGATGCCGACAGGGCACTGCGGCAGGCCATTGACACGCTCCCGGCTGTGGCGGGACCTGCGGGAAGAAATCTGGACAAACAGGTTGCCGACCTTCGCTCTGCCGCGGAAAAAGGGCAGTATGCAACCGTCATCAACGGCCTGCAGGGCCTTGCTGTGCCCCCTCGAGCCGGTGACGACCTGCCGCCGGGGATGAGAGGGCCACAGGACGATGAGGAGCAGGGTGGCGGATTCGAGCTGCCCGAAGGCCCGCTGCCTGATGAAGCCTACGCTGAACTGCCCGAGGGTGCCCGTCCCTTCTTCAAGCAGCACGAAGAGCTGTTCAAAGAGTTCGCGCTGCAGTGCGAGCGCTCCCGCGTCCTCCGCGACAACGGTGTGGAGGTTGATGATCTGCGGCAGATGCGCGACAGCATTATCGAGGCCGCGCGCCTGGACCAGGAGGAGAAAGTCAAACGGCTTGTCGCGCAGATGACAAAGCGGGTTGCCCAGAAGGCCGGAGGAGGCAAAAAGCAGGCGCCGGAGGAGCTGCGGAAGCCGCTGGAGGAGTTCGCAAAGACCGCCCGCAAGGCCCGTAGCGAGCGACGCGACATCGAGCCGGCGATGAAGCTTTTGCAGCAGGCGGAACAGGCTGCAGAAAAGGGCGAGATGGAGAAGGCCCGGTCGCTCATCGCCAGAGCCACAGAATCGGCCAAAAATGCTAAAAAAGTCACCACGCAGCGCCAGAGAGTCCGCGTCCCCCGGGGCGACGGCGAAAACCAGCGCCAGCAGCAGTCCGCGGCCCTCCCGCAGGTCATCCTGCAGGGACTGCTCGGCATGGTCTCGGCCGAAGAAGCGGATCTGGCCGCGGCATATAAGAATATCGAGAACGCCAAAATAGCAGTGCGTGAGAAGAACGCCGACCAGGTCAAAAGCATCCTCGACGATGCGCTGGAGCGGTTGAAGAACATCGGCGAGCGCCGCAGGGAATTCAATCAGCAGATGCAGAAGCTCATGGCCGAAGGCCCGCCACAGGAGCGCGAGGAGGGACGGGAGGCCGACGGTGCTGAAGAAGACCGCGGGCGAGATCCCCGGCAGAGAGCCGACGGCGGCTCGCGCCTGCAGCAGATGATAACCACCGGCGCGGTGAAAATCTTTGAGAAGATCCGCGGCCTCAGTGACGAGGAGTTCGAGCAGAAAAAAGACGAGCTCGCCGGAGAGGTCTTTGCCCTCCTGCGG